>NZ_JBIMLI010000043.1:0-34479 GCF_051859755.1 Limnospira sp. | reverse complement strand
CTTTGGTTTTGGACATACCGTATAGTTCAATTGCATTGATAACTTTTTGTCTAAGGTCGTAACTGTAGGGGGCTGGCCTTTTGGGTCTTCTGTAGATATCCTTGCTATTATACGTCCTAACTACTCTGTCTTTTGCTATAAGTCCAATACTCGCCAACATTGCACTGTTGGGAATGGTTAGGTTAATTGAAACAATGTATCCCAAGAAAGCTAATAGAGTGCAAGCCTCGTTAGTAAGATACGCCGATGATTTCGTAGTAATATCACCTTCACTCGATATCATTGAACCGTGTAAAAATGCTATTTCCGAATGGTTAAAACCTGTAGGATTGGAAATTAAACCTGAAAAGACTAGAGTGTGTCATACACTTAACCCCATACAATACGAGGGCAGAACAGAAGAAGCAGGTTTTGATTTATTAGGATTTAATATCAGGCAATACCCTGTAGGAAAATATAAATCGGGAAAAACAGGTGGGACAGCGAGCCGATTAATCGGTCACAAAACCCACATAAAACCCAGTAAGAAAGCAGTTCAAGCCCATACAGAAGTGATTAAGGGTGTGATAAAACAGCATAAGACCGCACCCCAGTCTGCCCTGATTAGCAGGCTAAACCCGATTATTCGGGGGTGGGAAAATTACTACTCAGGAGTAGTTTCATCCGAGACATTCAGCAAGCTAGATGACATAATTTGGCAAATGTTAAGGGCATGGAAAGTATCAAGATGCGGAAAGGCAAACATCGAAAAACTGAGGAATTATTTGAGACCGGGAACGGTCATACTCAGTAATGGGAAAGAAAGACATGAAACCTGGTTATTTAGAACTAAAGATGGACTTCAGTTATGGAAACATAACTGGACTCCAATTGTCAGACACACCCTGATCAAACCTGAAGCAACACCATACGACGGAAATTGGACTTACTGGTCAAACAGAAAAGGACAAGCAATCGGAACGCCAAATAGGGTAGCAAAACTACTCAAAAAGCAAAAAGGCAAGTGTACCTGGTGCGGGCAATATTTGACCCCATATGACTTAGTTGAAGTAGACCACATTGTACCTCGAAACCTCGGTGGAAAGGATGAATACAACAACCTTCAGCTATTACACCGCCACTGTCATGATGATAAAACGGCGTTAGATAACGTCAATGCTGTATCTTTAACAATGGAGGTGCGAAACGTTCAGGCACGCGCATAGGGTGGCAATACCCGAAATAACTGCCCGGTGGGACTTCCACCCCTTGGTGGAATATAGGGAGTCGCTTCCCTGACCATCCCATAACTGTTTATATGTCCCGACGCTTGGAGAAATCTAAGCAAGGCAGGGAACTCTGGGTCAAGACAGAACGTTAGAACGGAGGAAGTTGTGAGCCTCCTATTATAGCGCGAAGTTGAGAGTAACGGCGGTAGCCACCCCCAGTTTTAGGAATCATAACCCGTCAGATTGAAGCGGGGAATGGAAGGCGTGAAGTAGAACCTACTACCAGATGCGACCACTGCCAACCATCCATGACTAAGGAAATCTGAATGTTCCGACTTGAACCACCGTCATAAAGAGGTAGCGAAACAGGTTGACACGCTGCGCTCAAAAGAGCAAGGGGAAAAGTAGGGGTTTCTCTTTACTACCTACACAGACCTTTGAAATTACCCCGGTGGACAGGACAAGTCTAAAGATGGAATGCCCGTATAAACGGAACGTTTAAACCCCTTTTAGGCTCTCGGCAGGATGTACCTGTGGAGTAGTGAAAAGTGTAAGCGTATACCTTTAAGGGGAAAGGATGTGGCTGAAAGCTAATGCCTAACTGTAATGGTTAGGATATGCCCACTAGCCACGGTGTGGATATAGAGACCGCGACAATTAAGAGTTTGATGACGAGTGCGAGTTTAAAGACTACGAGGTTGTATATAGCTCCTAAAGTTGAGGTTACAAAGCGGGGGGTCGTAGCCCTGTTCCTACTGAAAAATAGGGTATCTACATCAGGAGCCGTGTGCTGGGAAACTCGCAAGCACGATTTGGAATTGGAGTTGGGGAAGGTGACTTCTCTTTCGACCATAACCAGTCTGCGCGTGCGTCACATCAGGAAGTTTTTCGTGTCTATGCCAATTATCTGGATGTGGAAGCACCACTAGAGCCGTATGAGGTGAAAGTCTCAAGTACGGTTTTGAATGGGAGGGGGAGATGGTGACATCTCTCTCGACCCCTAATTACTACCATAACTGGAAGAATATTTCCGGAAATCTCCTGAAATTACTTGTTAATCCCCCTCTAATCAGAAACACTCATTCCCGAAACCACTGACAATAGAGTTTTCCTTGGTCATCAGTGCGCCAATGGCCAACGAGTTTGCCTTTTTCGGTGAGAGCTTTAGTGTGACTGCGTTCTGGTCTAATCTCGTTGAAAGTCCGGGACTGTTGAGGGATTTTAACTGGGGTTTTATGAAGAGTTTGTAACATGGTCTTTACCTCTGTTGATTATAGATTTTATTTACCTCTACTACCATTATAACCGATGAAATTTAAACGACAAGTCTACGGCTGCACACCTGGGCAGGAAGGGACAGCAGATAATTTTCACAAGTAAAAATTCATAATTTTCTACCCGACCAACTACCATTGATAAAGCCAGCGTTACCCCAGGGTTAATCGGAGAAGTTTGGTTTCTTGATGGGACTGTGTTGAATAAAAAATCAAGCGTATAGCCATGGTGAATAAACGATATCATGATAGGCGATCGCCAGAAATTTGTCAAGGGGGTTGGGGCAAAAAGGCGGCGACGCGGCGTTGAATAAAAAATCAAGCGTATAGCCATGGTGAATAAACGAGACAATGATAGGCGATCGCCAGAAATTTGTCAAGGGGTTAGGGCAAAAAGGCGGCGACGCGGCGTTGAATAAAAAATCAATAATTGATGGTATAGGAGAAATTGGCAATTGTAAAGTTTTGTTAAGCTAGTGTAGGGTTTCACCCATCAGGGGTTATACTACATATCATAGTAGATGCACCCTGATTCAAGCGCCCATCACACTTTATGAGTGTGGGCGTTTTTTTTTGGGAGTGGGAGTGGTGAAGGAATTAAAATATGGGGTTAAGGTTTCACCTTTGCGATCGCAATATTTTATGAACAACACAGTCGCCTCATTTACCGATATCAGCCAACACTGGGCTTATCCGTTTATCCAAGGTCTGCAACGCCAAGGGGTTGTGAGTGGGTTTAAAGATAGAACCTTCCGCCCCGACCAAACGATGACCAGGGCTGAATTTGCCTCCATTGTCCAAGCGGCCTTTTCCCTAGTACCCCAACGGGAGTATACACCCTTTGCAGATGTTCCGGCCGATTTTTGGGCGGCTGAAGCGATCCGCAATACGTTTAGATCCAGATTTATCAGTGGTTTTCCTGATGGTCGGTTTCTTCCTGGGGAGAACATTTCCCGGTTGCACGTTTTACTGGCTTTAGTGTCTGGCTTACAGATGCAGGCGGGAGCATCTGTGTCTTTAACTGCTATATATAAGGATGGGGGTAATATTCCCAACTACGCCCAACAGGCGATCGCCACAGCCACCCGAAACCGCTTAGTAGTAAACGCGCCTACCATTGATATTTTGAAGCCTAACCGTCCCGCCACGAGGGGAGAAGTGGCGGCTTGCATTTACCAGGCGCGAGTATTTCTGAACCAAAGCCCTATAGTAGCTTCCCCGTATATTGTGGAACTTGCTAACCCCGGAGTAATTCGGCGGGGGACTCACCTATCAGTAAATGGTCGGACTTGGCGCGCGGCTTGGGGTCAGTGGAGTTCGGGAATTTGCACTTATACGGGAGTTAGCAACAAAGGGGCGATATTGGTTTTAGGTATGGAGTTACTGAATACTGATGATGTTAACGTTCAGCCTGTTAAGTGGTTTTCAACTATTGGCAAATCTTACCGGCTGAAAACTCAACTAGACCGGGAATTTCGCTATCTGAATTTGGACGATATCGCCCCGGTAGGGAATTGGGAAATGGTTATTGATAACCAAACTTTACGCATATTCTCTGTACCTAGCAAAGTTGACAATATTACGGTTAATGAAAACGATGGTATTTGCCGGATTGAGATACAACTAAGTCAAGCTACCCCTTGGGAACTTTACGAACAAAGTCGAGAATGGGAAGTGGTGTTAGATGCGATCGCTGCTGAATCTCTAGCCAATCGGTTTCCGGAAACGGCAACCACACCCCCTAAATCTGGTAATCAAGAACAACAAAATGAGGGGGAAACTAGCGGCAGTTCTGAGAAACCATCACCCATTGTCGTTCGCATTTCAGCCACTCAAACCGTGATTAAGGGAACTTTACCTGATGGGTATAGAGTCCGCACCCAAACCCTTCATAATCGCGATAGATTGGTAATTGAACTGCGGCGAGATGCTTTAGTGGAACAGAGTATTTTGGTTTATCCAGGACTGCGATCGCGACAGCAATATTTAACTTTAGAAGGGGATAAATTTCCGGCAGTCTGGTTAACGATAACTCCTCGGTCGGGGTTGTCAATCGCCCCGATATGGACCGAAACCAATCAGATGCGGGGGACTAACTCTTTCTTAGCTATTACCAAAACTTGGTCAAGTTTGGGGGGGATTAATGGCGGATATTTTAACCGTAATAACTTATTACCTTTGGGGGTTATTCGTAAGGATAATAAGTGGTTTTCTGGGCCAATACTTAATCGGGGTGCTATGGCTTGGGATAATAATGGAAGAGTGAGAATGGGGCGATTAAAGTTAGTAGAAACTCTGGTAATTTCTACGGGACAACGCTTTGAGGTAGACCTGCTAAATACTGGATATGTGAAGGCGGGAATTGCTCGTTATACTTCCGAATGGGGAGCCAGTTATTTCCCTCTAACTCTTAATGAAATTGTGGTGGTAGTTTCGGGAGACCAAGTAACTCGACAAATTGAACTACCTGATGATCAAACTCCCACAGCTATCCCCACTAATGGTTATCTGCTGGTTTTCCGTTCTTTTCGGAGTGCTGTTAGTGCTTTTGGGGTCGGTTCTCGGTTAACAATTACGGCGACAACTACTCCCTCTGAGTTTATAGATTTTCCTCATATTATGGGTGGCGGACCTCTGTTGGTGCAAAATCGCAATATTGTGGTTAATGCAGAGGCGGAAGGGTTTAATTATTGGTTTGGTCAACAGTTGGCTATCCGCAGCGCTGTGGGTGTGACAGCGACGGGAGAAGTGCTTATGGTGACTGTTCATAACCGGGTGAATGGGGCGGGACCTAGTTTAACAGAAATGGCAAAATTGATGCAGCAATTAGGGGCGATCGATGCTATAAATTTGGATGGTGGCAGTTCTACCAGTTTGGTGCTGGGTGGGCATTTACTTAATCGCACCCCTGATACAGCCGCCAGGGTTCACAATGGTTTGGGAATATTTATTTAGATTCATCAGGTCAGTCGGGACGGGTTGATTAATGGGGCTGTGGGGATAATTAATTCACAGGATAACCCGCCCCTAAATCAGCTTTGATGATTAATCATTTAATTAATCAGTTAGCCCTAAAACCTGCCTTTGTAATTGACAGAGTTCTGTAATGCCTTTTTCGGCATAGTCTAAGATTTGGTTTAACTGATTTCGGTTCAAACTTTCTGCTTCTGCTGTTCCCTGAAGTTCAATAATTCCCAGGTCATCGCGCATGACCACATTAAAGTCGATATCGGCTGCTACGTCTTCCTGGTAATTGAGATCAAGTAAGGGTTCCCCGTGCATCATTCCGACAGAAATGGCGGCGATCTGATGAATAATAGGCGATCGCTTTAACTGTCCCTGTTTTACCATTTTATTAAAAGCATGAGCCAGGGCGACAAACCCCCCAGTAATCGAGGTGGTGCGGGTTCCTGCGTCCGCCTGTAACACATCAGCATCTACCGTAACAGTTATTTCCCCCATAGCCTGTAAATCTACCGCCGCGCGTAAGCTACGACCAATCAGGCGTTGAATTTCCTGGGTTCTACCTGAGAGTTTCATCAATTCCCGGGGTTGACGTTGGGGAGTCGCCCCCGGAAGCATCCGATATTCTGCGGTTAACCAACCTTTTCCGGTATCCTGCAAAAATCGGGGTACTCCCGGTTGAATTGTTACCGTACAAAGCACTTGGGTATTGCCGGATTTTGCTAGGACTGAGGCAGCCGCAAATTGAGTATAATCTAGCTCAAACTGTACAGGGCGCAGTTGGTGGGGCTGTCTACCGTCGGGACGTTGCCAAGACATCATTTATTTGATCAGTTTAATGTGGTTAACTGAGGTTATTTAAGGATATTTTCCGAAATTTGTCCGGGTGGTTGATCTCCGTTTATATCCGATAAACAACCCCTAGGCTGACAGTATTTTAATATGGGAGTGCCACATTAATACAAGATCTCATCAGCCTGAGTATAATTTCGGGTGTATCATCAATGAGCGATCGCCCAACGACTAAGCAGTAGTATCGCCCATCCCAGAGTATCACCTATATCTAACACTAGAATCCCTAGACTATTTGACGACTATCCAAATATTGATGTTACGGTTTTGACTGATAATTGACTACCCCGGTCATCAAGTTTGGGAAGATTGATTAATATCTCGAAAAATGCTACAATCTTAGGAAGTCGCGAATATATGGGAATAATCGATTATGGTACAACAAGTTATACCCGAAACCCAACCGACAGTTATTTATCCTGAAAGTGACGGTCAACCCATGTCTGATAACACGCAACAATTTCGCTGGATTGTGATTATCAAAGAAAACCTGGAAATATTGTTTTCTGGGGATGAAAATATCTTTGTGGCGGGTGATTTACTGTGGTATCCAGTGGAAGGAAATAATAAAATCCGTACTGCGCCAGATGTCATGGTAGCTTGTGGTCGTCCCAAGGGGGATAGAGGCTCATATCGACAATGGGAAGAGGATAATATCGCGCCGCAGGTAGTATTTGAAATTCTTTCGCCGGGAAATACATCGAAAAAAATGGCGGAAAAACTACTATTTTATCAACGCTATGGCGTAGATGAATATTATCTATATGACCCGCAGTCACAAGAGATAACTGGTTTTTTGCGGTCAGAAAATTGGCTAGAATCGATTGAAAACATGAAAGGTTGGGTTAGTCCTCGGTTACAAATTAGGTTTGAGTTAACAGAAACTGGGCTAGAAATTTATCGACCAGATGGGGAGAAATTTTTAACACCAGTGGAATTAGATAAGTTACGACAGCAGGAACGTGAAAGGGCTGAACAGGCTGAACTTGAGTTACAACAGGAACGCATGAAAGCGCAACAGACGGAAATTGAGTTACAGGAGGAACGTCAACGCTATGAACGATTGATAGAGTTATTGAAGCAGCAGGGAATTGATCCACCACAGATGTTGTAAATTGGGATACTCTAAAGGGGAGGCTGATTGAGGATAGGCTGATGTCATCTACCGATCGCAGTAAGGAAGAACTAAACCCCGACTTAAATTCCCTAGAGTTGGGGTTAGCAGCGATTAAACAGAAACAATACCAACAGGCGATCGCACTTTTAGAACCCATCGCCGACTCTCAACCCCATACGAAAGTCGGATTCAAAGCCCAAATTGGCTTGGTGAAAGCATACGATCGCAGCGGACAAAGCGATCGCGCCATTTCTCTATGTCAAACACTCACACTAGAGACCCCAGAAAAAATCAGAACTTGGGCTAGTAATCAACTCCAGCAACTCCAAAGTCGCCAGCCTAACCCCTCAGTCCCCCCTACCGTAGCGACAGGATTTGTTCCCTTCGACCCCAACTTACAACCGCCCAAAGTTCAATCAACCACCCCTAAAGCCAAACCAAAACCAAAACCCATCCCCCCATTAAACAAACCGCCAATTGAGATCAAATCAGACCAACCGCAGAAACAACAGCCCCAAGTAATCAGCAATTCTCTCCCAGAGAGTCCCCCAGAGGAAGCGCAAACCTGGACCACCCCGACGGAAACTGAGACAGTTTCACATTCCCATCAATGGAAAGAAGCGGAAAGGGCGACCAAGTGGCGAAAAATAGGGAAACTGAAAGTCACCCGATTAAGGATCGAACAATTCCTAACCGTATTTATCCTGCTGTGGATAAGTCCTCGCATTGTGGAATTTCTGTTCAGAAACGCCAATAATATCCTGATATCCCTACCCGTGGTGCGACCCATTCAATGGCTATACCGCAATCCTAACCAATGGCTGTACTGGGTTTTAGGGTTATTATTTATAGTCTCCCCCTGGCTATGGGATGGATTGCTGAAATTATGTTACGGTCAAGAAACCCTCCCCCGGACGAAATTATTAGCATTATCTCCAGAAGCCAATCGCATCCTACAAAACTACTGTAAAGCGCGAAATTGGAAATTTCCGGCGCTGCGAGTGTTACCAACCGCTACCCCGATCGCCATGACATTAGGATGCTGGCCAAGATTTGTGCGAATTGTGGTTAGCCAGGGTTTACTCGATACCCTAACCCCTGACGAAATAGCTACCATTTACGCGCGAGAAATCGCGAGTGTGGGAAATTGGGATTTTCTGGTGATGTCGTTTATTACCCTATTAGTGCAAATTCCCTACTTGATTTATCAATACTCAGCTATCGGCGCGCAATGGTGTTTTGAGCGAGTTAGGTCTGAACCCCCATTAATTCCTGATGTAGCCCTATCTATATTAAAACCAGCGACCTACATTCTGCGGGTGATAGCTTTCCCGGTTTCGGTATTGGCTTATGGAGTTTATCAGATTCTCCGGTTTCCGGCTTTGTGGATTTCGAGGCGGCGGGTTTATTATAGCGATCGCATCTGTTGTAATTTAACCGGAAATCCCAATGGTTTGACCAGGGCGCTGCTAAAAATGGCTATTGGTATCTCACAGACCACACCCCAGTTAGACAATACTACCTTTTTATTAGAAGGGTTGGACTTATTAACCCCGATCGCTCCTACCCAGGGGATGACTCTGGGTAGTATATTGGTTAGTTCCCCGCCAAGTCAACTGATCGGGTTGAACCAAGGCTGGGACATTGAATCTCTATTAACATGGGATCTGAGAAATCCCCATCGCTACTGGTTACAGATTAGCAATTCTCATCCCCTATTAGGCGATCGCCTACTGATTCTCAACAGTTATGGCAAATTTTGGCAAATAGAAACTCAGTTAAACCTTGAAGTTAAGTCCCTGTCTGATTCCCGAGGCGATCGCGCTCAACTTTTAATGCAAGTCGCCCCTTATTTAGGATTAGCGATCGGATTAGCGATCGGGTTGCTAATCTGGCTATTAGGGGCAATTTTCGGCAAGCTAGGGATTTGGCAACTAGAATGGTTATATGGGGATCGGGCGATTCTGTGGGGTTGTGTTCCCATTGGTGTCAGTTTAGGTATATTTTGGAGAAATAATCAATTTTTCCCCGACATCAAACCCGCGGCCATCATTCACAATCCTAATCTCCGCGATCTATATTGTAATCCCGACAGTATCCCCATTGACAGTAAACCCATTTGCATAGAAGGTCAGCTAATCGGACGGTCGGGAATTAGTAATATCATGGGTCAAGAACTGATCTTAAAAACCGCCAGCGGTATAGTTCCCCTCCACTATATCCCCCAGTGGACACCCCTGGCCAACTTCTGGCAAAAATCCATCCATCCCTCTGATTTGATTGGTAATTCGGTTAAAATAACTGGATGGTGGCGACGGGGGGCTACTCCCTGGATTGATATAGAAAAACTGGAAAATGTGGCAGATCGTAGCCGTATCTATGGCGGACATCCCTTGTGGTCAGTCATTCTAGCCGGATCACTGGCTTTTGGGGGAGCGAGTATCATTTCTAGCGGTAGACTTTAAATACACCTACCATTAGAATTTCTAATGTATCAAGTTTGCATTTTGTCCCAAACAATGTTACATTTGTTAACATCGTGAATATAGGCGATATCTGTGATATCTTGAAAGATGGTCTGTTGCTGCTGTGGTCTTAGCAATGGCAAAAGTCTATGTAGATCATCAGTGGTGGCAGTGATCTGACTGCAAAGATTGCCAAACAAGTTAGTCGTTCCATAAAATTTGTGATTTTGTTTCGCCAAAACATACTAAACTTAAAGAAGCATTTAACAGGTTTGAAGTTGAATTACTTTGACATTAGTTACTGCGATCGCAGCTATAGAAACCTTAAACTTAAAACATATTGACAAAAGTGATAGGAACAGCTATAGCAGATATTTTTGAAGCATGACTCAAATTTCACTCGACCGTTCAAATCAATCTCAATCTTTTGGATATTTGAGGCTGCTCATCTCAGCCAGCCAGGAAACTCATTTATATATTGAAGCCAATGATCATACTCAGTGAGTTCAGGCTGGAAGTAACACCAAGTGGTCTTTTTTGTCAAGTCAAGGCTGAGTTTAATTATGATTTATTAACGTGATCTGAACTCAACAAGATTTTTCAACTCAAATATCAAATTTTTCCTACTGGAGGTATCACTAATGTCCGTTAGATTGTATGTTGGAAACTTACCCAAAGAACTCGATCGCAAAGAATTGCAAGCTGTATTTGCAGAGGAAGGCGATACGATTTCAGCGAAAGTGATAACCGACCGCAAGACTGGAAAATGTCGCGGTTTCGGGTTTGTCACCGTCCAAAGCGATGATTTAGCCGATCAAATCGTTGAGAAGTACAACGGCTTTATGTTCGGGGAAAATGCGCTAAAAATTGAAAGGGCGCAACCTCGTAAGAAAAACAAGCCAGAGTCTGAAGAGGGTCGTAGTTCTGATGGTGGAGAGGCTACAGCTACGGCTACGCCTGGTGTTGTTGCTGCTAACCAGTCTCCCACTTCTAGCCCAAGTTCTGCACCTACAAAAAGTGGTGGTGGTAAGAAGAAAAAATCTAATCGGAATCAACAAGGTTCTGCTAACGCCAACTCTAGCAGCACTCCCGATTCCATTCAGCCAGATCCCCGCTGGGCGAATGAATTAGAAAAGCTAAAACAGATGCTATCTGCTCAAGCCTAAGTCTCCGGTTGAGGCTTCGGTTTTTGCATATTTGGTCAACCATCCCAGACTGTAAATTTCTCAATTATGATCAGTTCTGGGATGTTGGTTGGTGTGGCTGATCTGGTTGGTATCTTGATCGCCTATTGGGTAACAAATCAATTAGGATTGCTATATTCAGCAATTTTGATAGGATGATCATGATGTACGAGCCGCCATATTTTCTGTTAGCTGCTGGCTTATGGGTTGGTATTATCTGCTGTGTTCCCTTTGTGGCGACCCTCAAGCAACTGGTCAACGACTGGAAAATTAATAAATCTAGTCGTGCGATCGCCCAATTACGGGGATTTAGGATGCTCGCTCCCTATTTAGCTTGCGCGGTAGGGATCTGTGTTTTCCTCGCTTCCTGTTTGCAGATATTTGCCATTTCTAGCCGTGTAGCTTACGCCTTATCCGTTCCCGTCACCGTAATGATGGCGGGTTCGGTATGGTTTCAGTTCACCCGTGTATTAGATCAATTAGAGCAACGAGGATCTCAGGGAATTGATTTAGATGATCTGAGTTTAGGGAAAATCATTCCTCAGTCTAATCCTGGTAGGGAATAGTTACCCTAAATCGGAAGTCGGTTAATATCCTGGTTTGACCCCAAAACCACCATAATAGTCCCCTTCTTTAAACGTTTGTTAGGTAGGGGATTGATTTCTAGTGTTTGATTTTCCGTGCGTATAGCCAATAGGTTCAAACCGTATTTGCTACGGAGTTCTAATTGAGCGATAGTTTTAGTATCAAAATCATCAGGAACCACCATCTCCACGATACTATGATCAGGGTCTAGTTCAAACTGATCCACGAGTCTAGGCTTAGTCAGGAGTCGCGCCAACTCCTGTCCCATTTGTCTTTCGGGGAACACAACTAGATCCGCACCCACTTTTTTTAACAATTTTACATGGGTTTCTGAGGAAGCCTTAGCCACGACATTCGCTACCCCGGCTTCTTTGAGGTTAAGGGTGGTGGTAATACTTTCGGCGAGGAAACTCCCCACGGCGACAATTACGGTGTCTAGTTCAAATATTCCCGCCTCTCGTAAAGCTGACATTTCGGTTGAGTCTAATTGTAAAGCATGGGTAGCAATGCGATCGGTTAAAGCCGCATTGACCCTTTTTTCGTCATTATCAACGGCGAGAACTTCATAGCCTGAAGCATTGAGAGTCGAACAAACAGCCTGTCCAAAGCGACCCAAGCCAATGACTGCAAATTGTTGTTTTTCGGCGCGTAAATTCCGAAAAAAGTTAAGAGATGAAAGATTCATGATGTCCTAACAATCCTATGAAATAGATAATAATCTGTTGATTTTACCATTGCTAGAGTTTACCTGGTAGATAATCAATAGTTAACCCACCAATAGGTTTTCTTCTGGATAATCAATTGATGAAGGTTGAGGATCACCCAAAACCGCAGACATTAGCAATAATACTCCCACCCGACCAATATACATGGTGGCAATAATAATTAATCTACTGAGCATCGAAAAATCTCCAGTGATGCCAGTAGACAGACCTACGGTTCCAAAGGCTGAGACAATTTCAAAAAAGATGCTACCAAATCCTAATTCTGGTTGCATAATCACAATTAATAATGTGGCTACACAAACCACAGTAATGGAACCGACCAAAACTCCGACGGCTTTTAAAATCAAAGGGGAGGGAATTTTGCGCTGATAACATAAGACTTCATCTCGACCTTGTAGGGCTGCCTTGGTGCAGTTTACCAATATTCTTGATGTAGTGGTTTTTAAGCCGCCTCCTGTACTTCCTGGACTAGCACCAATAAACATTAGGATCATAGTAATCAAAATTCCTGAATATGTCATATCTCCTATAGATATGGTGTTAAATCCAGCGGTTCTGCTGGTGACAGATTGAAACCAGGCGGCTTGCATTTTGCCGAATATGGTTAAACTCTGCAAGGTTTGAGGATTATTAAATTCGGTGATAAAAAAGAGGAAAAACCCGGAAAATAGCAGAATTATAGTGGTACTGGTGACAACTTTAAAGTGTAGAGAAAAATCCCGACGCATTGGTTCTTTATTTAATGTAGTTTTAATCCACAAAAAAAGTTCCATGATTACTTGATATCCTAAACCACCAAAAATAATTAAAATACTCATTGTTATATTGACGATGGGAGAGGATACATAATCAACTAAGCTCTCTTCCAATAAGCTAAATCCGGCATTATTAAAGCCATTTACACTATGAAATATAGCCAGCCACAGACTATTTTTTAAGCCATAATCCGGAAGAAAAACAATCATTAATAAGATAACTCCGGCAATTTGAAATAAGGCCATAGTCGCTATAATAGATCTGAGCAGTGGCATGACTCCAGCGATTCCGGCGGTATCCAAAGATTTTTGGAGTGCTAATTTATCTCGGAGCCCAAATTTTCTGCCAATTAATAGCAGAAGTATGGTGTTGGCGGTCATGTACCCCAAGGCTCCAATTTCCACTAAGCTAACTAAACAAAAATGCCCCCAAAATGAATAAAATTCGCTAACATCAACAACTGATAAACCCGTGACACAGACGGCAGAAGTGGCGAGAAATAGTGCGGTAATAGGATTGCCAAAACTACTGTGATAAATGGTATCATCCATCCATAAGAAGAATGTGCCGATCGCAATTACTGCTAAGAAGCCGAGACAAATAGTTCTTGGTACAGTCATAAGAGGTGTCAAACTTTATATAGAAAACTTTATCCTAGATCATAAAATTTAACACTTGTGTATATAATCAAGACTGTTAACTGGGCAATTTATAAATTTTTGTTGCAAATATTGGCCAAAATTTTGTCGAATTGTGTCAAAAAGTGGCTTCCACTAACCACTTTGGCTCATTTTATGGTAATAATACTCAATGGTGAAGTCATCAGGGTTGTCTCCTAGCGGGACGGCATCCCATGTAGGACGTTGCCAAATGTTGACCGGATCGATCGCTGATCCACAATAGTCTACCTATCCAGACAGCTTTAGAGCAGAACACCGAGGAACGAACACTAAATATGTTTACCTACGTCAAGCCTACCGTTAGACACATTAAACCGGATTCCCTCAACGGACGATCGCTTCTAAAAGTCGTCTATATTGTGCTAGAGGCCCAGTACCAGAGCGCTTTGTCAGCAGCAGTGCGGGCCATAAATGAAAAAAATCCGAACTTGGCGATCGAGATCAGTGGTTATCTGATCGAGGAACTGCGAGACCCGGAAAACTACGAAAACCTTAAAAAAGACCTAGCCGAGGCTAATGTTTTCATCGCCTCATTAATCTTTATCGAAGATTTGGCTGATAAAGTGGTGGAAGCCGTAGCCCCATACCGCGATCGCTTAGATGTGGCGGTGGTGTTTCCTTCCATGCCACAGGTAATGCGCCTTAATAAAATGGGCAGCTTCTCCATGGCACAACTGGGACAAAGCAAAAGCGCGATCGCCCAGTTCATGAAAAAACGGAAGGAAAAATCTGGCTCCTCCTTCCAGGACGGAATGCTGAAACTTCTGCAAACCCTCCCCAAAGTCCTGAAATATATGCCTATTGATAAGGCTCAGGACGCGCGGAACTTTATGCTGAGTTTCCAATATTGGCTGGGTGGTTCTCCAGAAAACCTGGAAAACTTCCTGCTCATGTTGGCAGAGAAATATGTTTTTAAGGGCCAAGAAAAACTGCACTTTGCGGAACCGGTCACCTATCCCGATATGGGAATTTGGCATCCCCTGGCCCCTAAAATGTTCGAGGATGTCAATGATTATCTGAGTTGGTATAACGGGCGCGAAGATATCCCAGAGGACACGAAGGACCCCCTAGCGCCCTGTGTGGGCTTGGTGCTGCAACGCACCCACCTAGTCACGGGAGACGATGCCCATTATGTGGCTATGGTGCAGGAACTGGAAGCTATGGGGGCGCGAGTGGTGGCAGTATTTGCGGGAGGTCTGGATTTTTCCAAACCTGTAGATACCTACTTCTGGGATACGCCACCCAAAGGCATTCCGGCTCAACCTCTGGTTGATATCGTGGTTTCCCTGACGGGGTTCGCATTGGTGGGAGGTCCGGCTCGCCAAGACCACCCGAAAGCGATCGACTCCCTAAAACGGCTCAACCGTCCCTATATGGTAGCCTTGCCCCTGGTATTCCAAACTACGGAAGAATGGGAAGAAAGTGAATTGGGATTGCATCCTATTCAAGTGGCGCTACAAATTGCTATCCCGGAATTGGATGGGGCTATTGAGCCGATTATTGTGTCAGGACGCGACGGAGCGACGGGAAAGGCGATCGCCCTCCAAGACCGCATCGAAGCTATCTGTCAGCGGGCGCTCAAATGGGCTAACCTGCGGAAAAAACCAAAACTTGATAAAAAAGTCGCGATTACTATTTTCAGTTTCCCGCCGGATAAAGGGAATGTCGGAACCGCCGCCTATTTGGACGTATTCGGTTCCATCTATGAGGTGATGAAAGCGTTAAAAAATAACGGTTATGATATCCCGGAAATCCCAGAGTCTCCGGGCGCTTTAATGCAGCAGGTTATCCATGATGCTACTGCTCAATATCAAAGCCCAGAACTGAATATCGCCTATAAAATGTCGGTAGAACAGTATGAACGACTCACCCCCTACTCGGAACGTCTCCACGAAAACTGGGGACCACCTCCGGGACACCTGAACACGGATGGGGAAAATCTGTTAGTTTACGGAAAATCCTTCGGAAATCTGTTTATCGGGGTACAACCGACCTTCGGCTATGAAGGCGACCCCATGCGTTTGCTGTTCTCCCGGTCGGCGAGTCCTCACCACGGCTTCGCGGCTTACTATACCTACCTAGAACAGGTTTGGGGCGCAGATGCTGTGCTGCACTTTGGGACCCATGGTTCCCTAGAATTTATGCCGGGAAAACAGATGGGAATGTCTGGGGAATGCTACCCGGATAACCTGATTGGGACTATTCCTAATCTGTACTATTACGCGGCTAATAACCCCAGTGAGGCGACTATTGCTAAACGCCGTAGCTATGCGGAAACTATCTCTTATCTGACTCCGGCGGCGGAAAATGCGGGACTCTATAAGGGTCTCCAAGAACTTAACGAATTGATTGGGTCTTACCAAACTCTGAAAGATAGTGGTCGCGGGGTGCAAATTGTTAGCACCATTATCGAAAAATCCCGTATGGTGAACTTGGATCAGGATATCGCCCTGCCGGAACAAGACCCAGCAGAACTTACCCAGGAAGAACGCGATCATGTGGTGGGACGGGTTTATCAGAAACTCATGGAAATTGAGTCTCGCCTGCTTCCCTGTGGGTTGCACGTTATTGGTAAGGCTCCGAGTGCGGAAGAGGCGATCGCTACTTTGGTTAATATTGCCAGCTTAGACCGGGAAGAAGAAGGGATACTCAGTCTGCCTCGGATTATCGCTAATAGCATTAATCGGGATATTGAGGAACTCTACCGCAACAGTAACCAAGGCATTCTCGCGGACGTTGACCAATTGCAGCACATCACAAATGCTACCCGTGCGGCGATCGCTGCTTTAGTTCAAGAACAAACCGACGCAGAAGGCCGTGTCTCCAAAATCTCGCAACTCAACTTCTTTAACATGGGGAAAAAAGAACCCTGGTTGCAAGCCTTACACGACTTGGGCTATACCCAGATTGACCCCGAACCCATGAAACCCCTGTTTGAGTATCTGGAATTTTGCTTGAAACAGGTTTGCGCCGATAACGAATTGGGAGCCTTGCTCCGTGCTTTGGAAGGAGAATATATCCTTCCCGGACCTGGCGGCGACCCCATTCGCAACCCCGACGTTCTCCCCACTGGGAAGAATATGCACGCCCTGGACCCTCAGTCTATCCCGACTGTCGCGGCAGTTAAATCGGCTCAAATCGTGGTAGACCGACTCCTAGAACGGCAAAAAATGGAAAATGGCGGTCAATACCCAGAAACTATCGCGGTTGTCCTGTGGGGAACTGATAATATCAAAACCTACGGGGAATCCTTGGCCCAGGTTATGTGGATGGTTGGAGCCAAACCGGTTCCCGATGCTTTGGGTCGGGTCAACAAGTTGGAGTTAATCCCCCTGGAAGAATTGGGCCGCCCTCGCATTGATGTGGTGATTAACTGTTCGGGAGTGTTCCGCGACCTGTTCATCAACCAAATGAATCTGCTCGACAAAGCGGTTAAAATGGCAGCGGAAGCGGATGAACCCCTGGAAATGAACTTTGTTCGCAAACACGCCCTACAACAAGCCGCAGAGCTAGGTATCAACATCCGACAGGCTGCTACCCGTGTTTTCTCCAATGCTTCTGGTTCTTATGCAGCTAACGTTAACTTAGCTGTGGAAAATAGCACCTGGGAAAGTGAGGCAGAATTGCAGGAAATGTATCTAAACCGCAAGTCTTTTGCCTTCAATTCGGATAATCCGGGGATGATGGATGATAACCGTCAGATTTTTGAGGCTTCCCTGAAAACTGCTGATGCTACATTCCAAAACTTGGATTCTTCGGAAATTAGCTTAACTGACGTTTCCCACTATTTCGACTCTGACCCGACCAAAACTATCGCCAGCTTGCGGAAAGACGGGAAAAAACCGGCTTCCTATATCGCGGATACCACGACGGCTAACGCTCAAGTTCGGACTCTCTCGGAAACTGTGCGCCTAGACGCACGGACGAAGATGCTCAACCCTAAATGGTACGAGGGGATGCTTTCTCATGGTTATGAGGGGGTGCGAGAGTTGTCTAAGCGTCTGGTTAATACCATGGGATGGAGTGCTACTGCTGGGGCTGTGGATAATTGGGTTTATGAGGAAACTAACGAAACCTTTATCAAGGACGAGGCTATGCAGCAACGTCTGATGAATCTTAACCCCCATTCTTTCCGTAAAATGGTCACAACTCTGCTGGAGGTGAATGGTCGCGGGTATTGGGAAACTAGCGAAGAAAATCTCGATCGCCTGCGGGAGTTATACCAGGAGGTTGAAGACCGCATTGAGGGGATTGAGTAATCTCGCCTTGGGTGATTGTCAAATTGCCCTGACTGCTGTTGTATGCTGTATCCTGAGCCTGTAAATCCTATTCTGTAGTATTTTCGGGCTCAGGCCCCCCTCAAAAAGGATTCCCAGGGTGCCGAAGGCGTGAAACTTAGCGCGAATTTTAAGGTTTATACTTGTCAATTTCTGATAAGTCTGAACTGCAAAGCGCGATCATCAGGGCAAAATCACCCACTGAAAATGATTCTGGAGGTATTTCGATGAATAAAGAGCAGTTGGTTCAGGAAACATCTATCAAGGCTGGCGTTACCAAAAAACAAGCGGATGCCATTATTTCGGCTATCTGTGAGTGCATTATGGATGCTGTGGCTGAGGGGGAAAAAGTCACTCTAGTGGGCTTTGGTTCTTTTGAGGCTCGCCACCGCAAGGCTCGTGAGGGTCGTAACCCTAGCACGGGACAACCCATGACCATTCCTGCTACTACTGTTCCAGCTTTCTCGGCTGGGAAAGCCTTTAAGGAACGGGTGGCTAACGAAAGTAACGAAAACGTGGCATAGACTTGCTGACAGGGGCGATCGGCAATTTTCAGCCTCACCCCTGTTTTTTTGTGGCATTTTCTCAACCGCGACGGCTACCCCCTATCAGTACAACACCATCACCTAACCGGGAGAGGCGATCGCATTTTTTACCACTAGCATATATGGCGATTCTCTATGGGTTGCCATGATTTAGGAGTTTTGGGAACTGGGCAAAATTATGGGATTTACCGTTAATCAAGTGATTCCTTGGGGACGCAGTTTTGATGAGTATTTGCAAATGTTTGCTCTCAGTGAGGATGATTTGCACTGCTCTTATTTGGACTGTGCTGGGGGTCCGGCGAGTTTTAATGCAGTGATGACCCGCCGAGGTTATTCTGTGGTTTCCTGTGACCCTCTTTATCGGTTTTCCACTGCCCAAATTAGCGATCGTATTCAATTCGTTTTGCCTATAGTAATCCAACAGGTAGAAGCTAACCGGGAAGACTACATCTGGCATCAAATAAAATCCCCAGAACACCTCGCACAGGTTCGTAAAGAGGCGATGAATGAGTTTTTGGCTGATTTTGACCAAGGACGACAAACCGGGCGTTATATCGACGCAGAACTGCCGCATTTGCCTTTTGCTGACCGTCAGTTTGACCGAGCTTTATCGGCTCATTTTCTATTTTCCTATAGCGATCGTCTTTCCGAAAAGTTCCACCGAGATGCTATCCTGGAATTATGCCGGGTAGCCAGTATTGTTCTTCTATTTCCCCTAGTTAGTATTGGGGGAGAGACTCCCGAATTTTTCCCAAGATTAATTGAGCAATTAACAGCTTTAAAATATTCCGTAGAAATTCAATCAGTCCCCTACCATTTCCAAAAAGGGGGTAATCTGATGATGAAAATAATTTCCCGTTGACATGATTCTATAGCAGCAATTCTGATGGTGTGTAGCCTCCATAATTATTGGGTGATTATCGAAATTGTCCCGTCCTACTCCCCTAGGAAAATAGTCAAAAAACCCGGTTTTTTAGCCTAATCAAAGCTCAATAAAAACCGGGTTCCACTGGGTAGAGTCTGATGGTGCGTAGGGCCGATAATTATCGGGTTATTATCGGAATTTTGCGGTTATACTCCCCCTAGGGAAATGGGGAAGCTACCAGATAGCTAAAAACTATCGTCATGGTCATCAATAGCTTCACTACCGCCACCAACAGCAACCAAATCAATCTGTTGACGGTAGTAGTCTACGCTCTTAACCTGAACTTCCACATTATCGCCAAGACGGTACTGATTGCGGTTTTTGCGACCGACTAAGGTTTGCTGACGGGAACGGTATTCGTACCAGTCATCTTTCAGAGAAGACACATGAACTAACCCTTCGACCCTGAGAGTTGAACCACCAGGAGACTCTAGTTCAATCTCGACAAAAAAGCCATAGGACTGAACCCCAGTAATTAAACCGATAAAAGTTTGACCGGTGCGTTCTTTCATAAACCCAGTTTTTTTGAGTCCCTCTAGGTCTTCCTCAGCATCAGCGGCGACGCTTTCCCTTTCGCTGAGATGAACGACGAGTTGAGCAAACTGGGTTTCGAGATCATGTTGTAACTCTGAAGGTAAGACATTCCAGGAAATTTTGCCCTCTGATGAGGAATGATGGAGGTTAACTGGTTCTTTGGAACGAGTGGAACGGCGATCGCGTCCCTCTTCAAATACGGCTTTGAGAACCCGACAAATTTGCAGGTCACAATAGCGAGAAATGGGTGAGGTACAGTGAGTATAGGCGGGTAATGCCAAGCCAAAATGCAGTTTAGGAACGGTACTATAAACAGTAGGTTTGAGACTATCTTCAAGTAGATAAGTTAATACCCGTTCGGCACGAGTATTTTTCAGAGCTTGGGTAAATACTTGAAAATCTTGGGGTTGAATTTCGGCTTCATCATCAAGCTCTAGTTCAAGGCCATGATGAATAGACAACTTGATCAATTCAGCGACATCAGCGGGGTCTGGGGCGGCTTGAACGCGATAGATAGCAGGAACCCCAAGGGATTGCAGGTGGCAAGCAACTACCTGATTAGCTAAAATCATCAACTCAGATACCATAGCCTGAGAGACTAATTTAGTGCCAGAAACCATGGGTCCGAGTTCCCCTTCGTCATTAAAATGACAATGGGTATCAGGAAGATTCATTTCAAAACCACCGCGCAACTCCCGCATTTGTCGAATGGCGCGACTGACTTCTAGGAGGTCTTCTATAATCTTATCTTCGGAAGATTCGCCATCAAGAATACTTTGGGCTTCCTGATAAGTTATTTGTCGGTCAACGCGGACGATACTAGGCTGAATTTCATATTCTAGGATTTTTCCAGTCGGACCTAGTTCAATCATGATGGACAAAGCCAGGCGATCTTCTCCTGTAACTAAAGAAATGCGATCGCAACTGAGGGGAGCGGGAACAATAGGAATATATTTATCGGCTAAGTAAATGCCGATACCCCGCCGCCTGGCTTCGCGATCTAAGGAGGTGTCTGGTTGAATATAATGGGAGCTATCGGCGATATGAACCGCTAATTTCCAGTTCCCGGAATCGGTTTCTTGCAAGCTGAGGGCGTGGTCAATGGTATATGGACACGGTTCGTCTTCTGGCTTTAAGACAGAAAATTCGGGATTTCCCAAATCGGGGCTAAAGGAAAGAGTCGGCTCGTCGCGCAGATCAAGTCGATTTTCCAGGTCGCTATTTTTGAGAGTAGCACTAGCTGCTAGGAGGATTTCGGTTTCCTGTAGTACACTTTTGGGAAAGGACCGGGGTAAATCATGTTTACAACAAACAATATCCAGGTCTTCTGCTTCCTCAGCATCAGAACCCAGAACTTGTACCACCCTACCCACAGGGCGATGAATACCCAGAGGATAGCGCACTACTTCGACATGAACCAGGTGATCGACTGCATCAACGAGTTCCTCTGGGGGGTTGACCAGATTCATTTCAAATAGCAATCGGTCATCTAGGGGGACGGCGCGATATCCTTTTTTGGTTTCTTTGACGCGAGCGAGTACGGAGGGGTTAGCTCGCTCTAGGATTAGATAAACTTCTCCTTCGGGGGAACGACGACGGGAGCCTTCTTTAATAATTCTCACCAGGACGCGATCGCCATTCCAGGCGGTACTCAAGTGACTTTCCCGGATGTAGACATCCTCGGCACTTTCCGCGTCTTGAATCGCAAAGCAGAAGCCTTTGCTGGAACATCGCAATTTGGCTTCTACAATACTCTCCTGTTCTATACGACGATAGCGGCCCTTATCTTTTTCCAAAAGGCCAATCCGCTCTAAAGCATCAATGGCGATCTGAAATTTTCGCAGACTCTCTTCATCAGAGGTCAGTTTTTTTTCCAGAGCCTTGGGGGCTACAGATTTATCCTCTGTAAAGTTGGCTAACAGTGTAGCGATTGAAAATTCCATGTAGCGATTTTCCTTCGTGATGTCGATGGGGATAGGTAGTTCTAACGCCACTTCTGCCTTTGTTAGTTTCAGCCACTTTTCCAGGACTCACTTTTTCCCACCATGCCAACCAATCACCCCTGAGAGACAGTGATACAATTTTAGTTGAGAGCGATCGGCAACCTTACAGAAAATGCTAAGGGTGGGATGTACAACGATGCCCCACAGGTGGAAAAGTGTTTTCTGGGGCAGAGGAGCTGCGTCGGAGACCACATTCTAACCAATTATATCCTATAAGTTTACTGAAGATTATGTTCACTCAATTTAGAAATCGCTATCCCACAGGGGGACTTATCTCTGAGTTAATTGCTATTGAGAACAATCAATATATTGTTCGGGTATCGGTACAGGTGGCCGGGGTAACTCTGGCATCGGGACTAGGTATGGCTGAAACTGTGGAGTTGGCTGAGGATAGGGCCAGAGAGCGATCGCTACAGTGTTTGGGGTTACACAAAATCGGGGATAATTTACCCAAGGCTGATTTACCTAATATGGAAGACAGTTTACCGAGTCCCGTTGTTTATAATCTATCAAATCAGTCGGCTGTGGACTCACCCACCACTGGCGCGGAAACTCTGGGGCTTGACTCCATGGCTATGCCTTCTGATGAGTGGCTATCTGCTACCTATATGAAGCCTAAAACCGGGTCTCCATCTTTACCTGATGCCACAACTACCCAAAACCCAGCCCAAACCAAAGCCCGAGGCGCTTCTCTGCCCCATTTGCCCTCCGATGAACTAGAAACCCCCGAAAATACGATTATTCATGAGCCAGAACCGCCATCAGTGACACTTTCCCAAGGGACTCGTTATAATACTGCTTACCATGTTGATGATATGTCTGACGATATTGCCAAAACAGATATTGAGTTGCGAAGATTAGGTTGGACAGCGGAACAGGGTTCTACACATCTACTAAAAACCTACGGAAAGCGATCGCGTCGCCATTTAACTCCTGAAGAACTGCTAGACTTTTTACACTATTTACAATCTATTTAGCATTTTTGATAGTTCCCAACAACCCCCAACCCCAAAGGGGGGTTTATTAGTCTTCTTGTTAGCATAGGTAATTGACAGCGCCACCCCAAAGGGCGGGTTGATGACTCTTCTGCTGACCAGAGGTAATTGACAGCAGAACCTCAGAGGGCGGGTTGATGACTCTTTTGCTGACCAGAGGTAATTAACAGCAGAACCCGCCCCTACAATTATCAATTATCAATTATCAATTATTCATTATTAATTATTAATTGCCTAACCCGCCCCTACATTAAATCCCAGAGGGAGAGGGGCTTGGGACTGTGCGATCGCCTATGTTAACTATCAACGGGATTAGATGCAGAAGGACGGCGACTAATGACTTGATCGATGAGGCCGTAATTAACCGCATCTTCGGCGGACATAAAGAAATCCCTTTCTGTGTCTTCTTCGATACGGGACAGGGGTTGTTCTGTGTGTTTAGCGAGATTTTCGTTAAGTTGCCGTTTCAGATACAGAATTTCTCTGGCCTGAATTTCAATATCGGTAGCTTGTCCTTGTGCGCCTCCGAGGGGTTGGTGAATCATAATCCGGGAATGGGGGAGGCTGTAACGCTTTCCTTTAGCCCCGGCGCTGAGGAGAAATGCCCCCATACTGGCTGCTAGTCCCAGACAGACGGTGCAGACATCAGGACGAATATGGTTCATGGTGTCAAAGATGCCCAATCCCGCATTAACCCCGCCTCCTGGGGAGTTGATGTATAGATAAATGTCTTTTTCGGGGTCTTCTGCGTCTAAAAATAGCAGTTGGGCCACAATTAAGTTAGCAACATCTGAGTTAACTTGGGTTCCTAGAAACACGATGCGATCGCGCAGGAGTCGGGAGTAAATATCAAAGGCGCGTTCACCACGGCCTGATTGTTCGATGACGGTTGGAATCATAACGTGCTGCTAAGACTGTTAATAGATACTGTAGATATATTGTAGCGATTTTCTGTGCCTAGACTTTCAGAAACCACCGACGATTATACATAATATAGGCGATCGCCCACCAAAATATGACTGTGGCTACAGCATACATCAGCGATCCATTGAGTGGCCCCGCCCAGGATACAAATATATTTTCATAGATCCAGGTTTTCAGATTAGGGCTAACGGGTCCGCTACCTACCGGGATGCGTATTAAGATCCTGGCGAGTAAGCCGGAAGCCACAAATAGAAATATGGCGTTAACTCCCATAATTTCCAAAGGTTTCCCCCACCGTCGCCAGTTTTTTACTTCTATGACCCCATAACAGAAGGCTAATAATAGCAGTCCCCAGCCAGCGGTCACTAATACAAATGAACTGGTCCACAGTGCCTTATTAATGGGAAACCATACCCCCCACAAATAGCCGACCACCAGGCTACTGAGGGCAAACATTACTAGGTTAATGACGGTGAAACTGTTTCGGGGTTGGGATTTTAGCCATTCTCCGGTAAGATAGCCGAGGATTACGGTAACTGTAGCGGGTGCGGTGCTAAATAATCCTTCTGGGTCGTAGGGACCGCCTCGCCACAAGTGATGGGAACCTAAAATTGTTTGGTCTATGAATGCGCCTAAGTTGCCTTCTGGTGACAGGTTTCCTGGGCCATAGCTGGGGACGGGAATTATGGTCATGGCTACCCAGTAACCTATGAGGGTGAGAATGGAAATTAGCCACAATTGCCGTCGCGACAGGTTTAAAATGGCGATCGCAGTTAGTCCATAGGCGATCGCTATTCGTTGTAATACTCCCATGATTCGGATATTGGCTAGGTCATAGTGGGGAAAACCATTTAGGAATAAGCCTAACAGAAATAGTAGTAGACATCGCCGCCCTATTCGGCTATAAACTGATGGGGGTACTTTCTCGCCCGGTAAACGATGTTCTCGGGCAAATTTGGACAGAGAAAAGGCGATCGCTACTCCCATAATTAATAGGAAACTGGGGAAAACTACATCGGTGGGGGTGCAGCCATCCCATTCGGCGTGTTGCAATACCGGATACATATAACCCCAGCTTCCGGGGTTATTCACCAGTATCATGGCGGCGATCGCTATACCTCTAAATACATCAAGGGATATTAAGCGCATTTTAGTATTTTTCCAGGTCATCAATTTCCACAATACCTCTGAGTTTACAGTAATTTTAGTAATGCTTGGATGGGATGATTGGGGGTAAAATGACTAAATCTGTGAATTTGCGATCGACAAGAATAACCTGTGACTAAGATTTGATTGGGATTATCTATGGTTGAGATAATTCGCCCCCAACTACTATTATAAATGTCCTGGGATTGCTGATAGTGTTCGGCTTCATGACCATATATTCCCGCCATTCCGCAACAGCTTGTATTGACGATATTTAATTCTAATCCCATAGTAGTAAATAGCTGCTGCCATTGTTTTTGAGAGGTTAAAACCGCAGTTTTTTCCTGGCAATGTCCGAACAGAAAATAAGGCTGACTGGCGCTGAGTTTCGGTAAGCGATCGCTATTTTGGCTCAGAAACTCTTGCAGTAAGTCAATGGTTGGTAAGGCTGGACTAAAATTGAGTATTTTCGGGTATTCATCCCGATAGGTTAAAACTATACTAGGTTCAATACCAATTAGGGGAATTTCTAGGGATTTTAATTGTTGCAACCATTCGCAGTTTTGGGAAGCGATCGCTTTAAACTCTCGTAAAAATCCTTTTACATGAGTGGGTTTACCACTGGGAAAAAAATCGGGTATATATACATTATATCCTAATTTGTGCAGAAAATCATAGATTGCTAATACCAGGGAAGATTCATAAAAACTGGTAAAAGCATCCTGTAGCAAAATCACACTACATTCCTTTTCAGACCCACTTAAATTTTGCAGCCTATCCAGATTAAATTTGGGGTGGTGGCGCGTCCGTAAACCTTCCTTGAGGGTGGGATGACTCACTACCGGAGGATCGACTATATTTAACAGAGTTTTAGTCGCCGCTTTTGATAGAGGATTTTGGCTTAATATATGAGCTATTATCGGATGCACAGATTGCCACTTTGACAGCGTTTCAATATGGGCGATTAGATAATCTCTAAATGGTCGCAAATATCGAGTATGATAAAGATACAAAAACTTAGATTTTATGTCCGGGATATTCACATGAATCGGACATTGACTAGCGCAGGCTTTACAGGATAAACAGCCATTCATAGCCCCATAAACTTCCTGGGAATAATCATAATCTCCCCGCCATTGTTTGAGGGTATTCCAGAGGCGCATGATTAAAGTTGTCGGGGTTTCCGTAATTTCATCACCATGATTTTCTAGGAGTCTTAGCCACTCCCGCAATAAACTCGATCGCCCTTTTGGGGAATGAATGCGATCGCGAGTTACCCGATAGGAAGGACACATCACATCATCAGGATCGAAGTTAAAACAAGCGCCATTACCATTACAATTAAACGCCCCTTCATATTCACTAATTTTACTAGGATTAACTTGGCGGTCAAATTCTCCCCGCATAGGTGAATCTAATTTAACTACTGTATCTAAACTATCTATCGGCGTGACAATTTTACCCGGATTTAGTCTATTTTGGGGGTCAAAGATAGTTTTCACTTCTCGGAAAACTTGATATAATTCATCTCCCAAAAACTCCCGTGTATATTCACTCCTAAAACCTTTACCATGTTCTCCCCAAAATACTCCCCCATATTTACGCACTAAAGCCACAACGCGATCGGATAATTTGCGGACTAATTCTGCATCTGCGGGAATCTTCAAATCCAAAGCCGGACGCAAATGCAAACAACCAACATCTACATGACCATACATCCCATAAATCAGATGATATTCTGCTAATAAACCCCGCAATTCTCCAATATACTTAGCTAGATGCACTGGGGGAACCACAGTATCCTCTATAAAAGGTATCGGTTTACGATTTCCCCGTTGATTTCCCAGGAGTCCCGCCCCTTTACTACGCAGTTTCCAGAGATTGATAATTTCCTGATTATCCCTCGCCAAATAATAACCACTTATACCCTGATTACCCCCTTTAAGTTTCGCAATAATTGAGTCTATTTTAGGTTGAATATCAGCCTCGCTTTCTCCCACAAATTCCACTAGATTGATAGTCCCAGAAGACGGGATAAAATCCTTAACAGCATCATAGATTTCATCCTGTTTAGCCAAATTAAGAATCGTCTCATCAATAGTTTCGATCGCCCCTGGTTCCGAGGCTAATAAATCCATAGCCCCTTCTAAAGCATAATTAAAACTTTCATAATGAATAACCAGTAATTTTTTCGCCTGGGGAATTGGCGTAAGTTTAAGTTTGGCTTCCGTGATAATTCCTAAAGTACCTTCCGCGCCTGCTAATAAGTAATTCAGGTTAAAAGTTTGTTTGTCCTCAGAATAGACTTTAGCCAAGTTATAGCCAGTCATAAATCGGGTAAGTTGAGGAAATACCTGATTGATTTTATCTTGGTTATCCGTGAGAAGGTTATCCAGACAATTATAAATATTTCCTACTCTTCCCCCTTGCTTTTTAAGGCGGTTTAATGCTATAGTATCCATAGGGAAGGATAGGCTTTCCGTCCCATCTGGTAACACCCAGGTTAACTCTAAAATGTGTTGACTGGTTCGCCCATAAATTCGCGACCCCTTACCACAAGCATCAGTGTTAATCATTCCCCCAATAGTCGCCCGATTACTAGGCGCTACTGAGGGCGCAAAAAAGACACCATGAGGCTGTAAACATGAGTTAAGTTGGTCTAAAACCACCCCCGGTTGAACGCGAACCCATCCCTCCTCTAAATTGAGTTCTAAGATGTTATTCATAAACTTAGAACAATCGATAATAATTCCCCTAGATAAGGATTGACCATTAGTTCCGGTTCCCCCTCCCCGTGGAGAAAAGGTGATATTTTGATAGGGAGTTTGACTAGCTAGTTTAAACAGAATCACTAAATCATGATGGTTTCTGGGGTAAACTACTCCCTGGGGAAGTATCTGATAAATACTATTATCAGTGGCGGTTACTAAACGAGTAGCAAAATCTCCCTTAACCTCTCCAGAAAAATCAGTTTTTTCTAACTGATTCAAGAATCCCCAATAATCGGGATTAATAGTATTTTCTGGCTGTAAATTAGGAATCATCAATCCTCCTTTATGCTAGTCAGTTAGAGGTTCATTAGCCAAGTTAAGATTTGGTGGATTTAGGCGTTGATTAAGTATATTTTTAATACTTTCCGCCACATAACTCGAAAGGATATGTTCACCAGCCGGGGTATAGTGACAACAGTTATCAATGTACATAATTTCTGGCGCAGCATCAAAAATATTCACCCCATTAAAAATAGTTACCCCCGCCGCCTCCAAGTCAGCAATTCGATTTAATAGCAGAGGATAACCTGCTACAATAGGCTGGCGGTAAGGGGTATTATCAGTAAATGCGATCGCTTTTTCTTCGCTGCTAAAAACCCTATTAGTGACATGATATTGGTTAGGTTGCAGAATATGGAAATAGGGAATATTTTTCGCAGATAAAATATGATTAATCACCGTAGAAGTTCTCACCCATGTATCAGTAATTTTAGCCAAGGCTTTCTCTTCCGGTAAAACTGACTCTTGAGTATAAAATAAAAATACGCTGCCTTCTCCCCCGTCATGATCAGGAATTTGTTGATATCTTTGAAATCGTTCAACCTCCTGGTAATAATCTTTAATTAATCCCTGGATAGCCAGATTATTGATAGTATAACAAGAAGCCATCCGACAATTTTTTAAGTTAGAAGCAACCTGATTAATTCGGGGTTTAGCTTGCTTAATTTTAAGTATACTTTCTAAGGCTTGGGTAGATAAACTATTATTGGCTAAATTAGTTAAAGGTTGTATGTGGGATGCACTTGGCATTGTTAATTCCAGTTTTTTTTCATTATTAACACTAGATAAAGCCAGTTCATTAAACCCATCAATATTAATCACCATATCAAACACCTGACCCACAGACAGCAGATAATTCAAAATCAAAAGCTGTTGTGGCTGTTTATAGCCTCCCGTAGCAAAGGATAAAATAATTAGTTCTTTATTTTCTAAACCCGGAACTTCTCGAAGTTTGGCTTCTAAAATGCCATTTTGAATCTCATAGATAGAATAGTTAGAAGCTACTGACCCCCCAAATACTCCCACGATAAATTGATTTTCGTTAGTTTTCACAAAGGGATAATTATATGGAGAAATAAAGCCATAGTTATTATATTTGAACCCCGGACGAAAATCAGGACCCGGTTTAGGTGCATATCCGAAATAGGGATGTAGTCTTTCTACGATAGAAATTTCCATCCTCATACCTTCTAGGTTCAAACCCATTTCTTCAATGCTGCTTGGTCGTTGACGAGTATAAAATAACTGATTATGGCGGACTAAATAAAAACCCAGGGAACCCAATTCTACAAAAAACCCTAACAACAATAGGTTAATTAAGATAATTTTGCCAACTTCTTTAATTTGCTTGCGATTAAATTTGTGTTTCATTATCATAGATTAATAGGGGGTGAGAATCATCGAAACTGTCAAACATTGGCAACTCATATATAAGTTATAGCCGAATACTTAGGGGGTTGTTGACTGGAGACGGTTAACAATGGAATTGCCAATATATTCGGTAAAGATTTCTTGACCTCTGGGTGTATAGTGACAACAACTGTCTCTATATACCGTTTCTGGTTTGGTGTCAAAAACTGTCACAGCATTGATAACATTAACCCCAAAATTTGGCAAATCTTCCCCTCTAGCAAGTAACCGAGGATAGCCTTGTCTAACTCCTTCTATATACGGGTTATCATCAAAAATGGCAATTTCTTCAGCGGTGAAAGTTCTTTGGGTGGGATGATACTGATTAGGCTGTATTACGTGAAAATAAGGGATATTTTTATTTGCTAAAGTTTGATGAATCATTTGGGAAGAGTTAAACCAAATATCTACCATTTTATCAAAGGCTATGTCATCTGGTAAAACCTGGGGATTTTGGGGTATGGAAATTAAACTATTAGCTAAATCATCTTCATTTTGTCGTAACTCAATCTGCATTGTATCTAAGGCGGATACCTGGCTTTGATATCTTCTAGTTAGTTGATTAACTTGATAGGAATTCCAAGCATAACAGGAGGCGAGTTTACAGTTTTCTAAACGCTGAATTTGACGGACTAATTTTTCCCTGGTTTCGTTCATTTCCGCCAAAGCTAAAACCACGGGAATATTAGTATTAGCCAAGGCGGTTAGGGGTTGAATGTGTTGGAAACTCGGCATGGAAACTGGGACAGATGCTTGATTATTTAATGGTGGTAATGCGACTTCATTAAAACCATCAATATTAACCACTAGGTCTAATTCCTGACCAATGGATAAAAAGTAGTTGAGAATTAATAACTGTTGAGGTTGTTTATAACCCCCATGAGCAAAGTTTAAGATAATAAATTCTTTATTTGCTAATTCGGGAACTGTTCTGAGTTGTTGAATTAAAGTATTTGATAATTCCTTGTGAGTGACTTCATAGTTGGCAAAATCAACGGCTACAGAACCGCCAAAGATACCAATAATAAACTGATTATCATTCTGTCTGATAAAGGGGTAATCGTGGAGAGCAAAAAATCCGTAGTTATTCACCCGCAAGCCAAAGGGATTATCCGCAAATAAGCCGGGTTTTAATACATAGCCAAAAAAGGGGTGCAAACGCTCTACTATAGCATTTTTGTCATCATTATTGCCAGTGGCTTGTTCCCTAACTCCTATCTGTTCTAAAAGTTGATTAGTGGCGGTTTTATCACGATTATCAGTATAAATAAACCGCTGTTCTGTGACTAGGTAAAACAGGAGAGGTACGACTTCTAAGATGAGTAAAATTAGGGCTAAATTAATGCCCACAATCCCGAGCAACTCTCGATTAACCACGCCGCGTTTAGCGGATTTTTCCTCAATGGGGGTTGATGGTCGTTTAAATAATGGCAGATTTTTCATATAATCCAGGTCAGGAAAATCAAGAAATTAGGGGGTTAGAAAATTATTCTTTCCCCCAATTGCCAACAATTTCGACGCTAATACAGTATCAAAATAAAGTATAAATGAAAGGTGCGATCGCTGACCCTTGACTAAGGACAATCAGAGCCCCCAATAACACCATAGTAATAATCAACGGTAGCAGCCAATATTTTTTGCGCTCCCGCAGAAAACCCCACAAATCTTTCAGAAAATCTAATGTTGCTTCAAACACTAGAAAGGACGCTCCATACTTACTCTTGAACGGACTTGACTGGGAACCCGGTAGGTTGATACGTTAGGATCTAGATCTCGTCTCATGGCATCAGAGCCAAATAAACGCTTAATCGCCCCCATCGGTGCAATCATAACGTAAAACACAGCCCCCAAAATAATTCGGGTATTAATCCCAGCCAAAACCAAACCTATCCGCATCCAAGTATAATAAATCGGATTGAGAGTTGACGGAGACAGGAAAGACCAAACCCAGAGAATAGTGGCTACGACCCAGGGCCAAGCTGGGGGCGGCCAGTGGCGGAAAATTAATGGTAGCAGTAAGCCGAACAAGCCAGCACAAATTGCACCTGTTGTCAAGCCAAATTCCCGCAAGCCTTTTCGATCAAGTTTGGGGATATCGTGATCAGTCATAGTGGATTTTTGCAACCAATTATATAACAGAGAACTGAGAACCGGGAAAAACAGCGATCCTGGGGGGAGAGAAGCCACCATAAGTGGCTCCTAGGGATTAATCTAACTCAAACTCATTTTTCCAGGAATCATCTTTTGACCAGGGAGTTTGTGCAGTTTTGGCGAGTAGATAATTTTCCAAAACGAGATAATCCATCTCGGTCCGCATAAAGCAGCGGTAGGCATCTTCGGGGGTGCAAACAATAGGTTCACCCCGCACATTAAAAGAGGTATTAACGAGTAGACCGCAGCCTGTAAGTTTTTCAAAATGACTAATTAGACTGTGATAGCGGGGGTTAGTTTCTGGGTGTACAGTTTGAATGCGTGCGGAATAATCGACATGGGTAATAGCGGGAATTTCGGACCGGGGAATATTGAGCTTTTCAATCCCAAAAAGTTTTTCTTGTTCGGGGGTCATAGGAATCCGGCGAGACTCCTTAACGGGAGCCACCATCAACATATAAGGACTGTGGGTATTGTGTTCAAAATAATCAGCGACACGCTCTGCTAACACGGAAGGCGCAAAGGGTCGGAAAGACTCCCTATATTTAATTTTCAGATTCATGACGGACTGCATTTTAGTGTTACGAGGGTCGCCAATAATTGACCTACCTCCCAAAGCACGCGGCCCAAATTCCATCCGACCTTGGAACCAGCCGACGACATGACCATTAGCTAAAATTTCGGCTAACCTAGGCATCAATTCAACATCTGCCAAATACATATATTTAGCATCAATGGAATTGAGATAATCCTGAATCTCGGAATTGCTAAAAGAGGGACCCAAATAGGAGCCTTTCATCATATCAGCGGGGGCGGTGCTAGGAATAACCCGAGGGGTTATCGTGGCGACTGCTGTTTCGGTGGCTCCGGCGGCTTCGAGTTCGATTTCGTTCTCTATAGCGGCTGACTGCCTCACCTGGCGGGGTTGTTCACAATATTGATACCAAACAGCCAAAGCTGCCCCTAATGCACCTCCTGCGTCTCCTGCTGCGGGCTGTATCCAAATATCCTTAAAGGGACCTTCTCGCAACAGGCGACCATTAGCTACACAGTTGAGGGCGACTCCCCCGGCTAAACACAGATAATCAACATTGAGTTCTTTTTGTACGGTCCGAGCTAGACGCAGCACTACTTCTTCTGTGACTACCTGAATGGAAGCGGCGATATCCATTTCCCGTTGGGTGAGTTGGCCTTCGGCTTTCCGAGGGGGTCCGTCAAACAACTGGTCAAACTTCTTGTTGGTCATGGTTAACCCGGTGGCATAGTTGAAATACTTCATATTCAACCGGAATGTGCCATCATCCTTGAGGTCGATTAAATGGGTTAAAATCCGATCAACATAGCGAGGTTGACCATAGGGCGCTAACCCCATGAGTTTATATTCGCCAGAGTTGACTTTAAAGCCGGTGTAGTAGGTGAAGGCTGAGTACAGTAAACCGAGAGAGTGGGGAAAGTCGATTTCCCACAGGGGGGTCAGGTTATTACCGTCGCCTAACCATACGGAAGTGGTGGCCCATTCCCCTACACCGTCTAAACACATGACGGCTGCTTTCTGGAAGGGACTGGGAAAAAAGGCTGAGGCGGCGTGGGATTGGTGATGTTCGGTAAACATGAGGGGGGGGAGTTTGGCTTTTTTGACCCCCATGATGGCTGAAAGTTCTTTTTTTAATACGGTTTTCAGATAAAGTTTTTCTTTTAACCAAATTGGCATGGCAGCCAGAAAAGACCGAAACCCACGGGGAGCATAGCTGATGTAGGTTTCTAGCAGGCGCTCGAATTTGACTAGGGGTTTATCATAGAAAATGATGCGATCGACATCGAATAGGGTGATATTTGCTTCCTGAAGACAGTAGCGAATGGCGTTGTGGGGAAATCTGGCATCGTGTTTTTTGCGCGAAAACCTCTCCTCTTGGGCGGCGGCGATAATTTCTCCATCCCGCACGAGAGCGGCTGCACTGTCATGATAGTAAGCCGAGATTCCAAGTATGTTCATTCATATTTCCTCACAGAATGGAATTAAGGTTTTTGGGGTTAGTTGTGGGTCAACGGTTAAAATATCCACAGATTATAGCGAATTCCTGGTCAAGGTTAACGCGAATGGGAAAATTTAATTGCATAAGGGCTGGTAGTCATTAGGGTAAGGGGGTTAGCCGAAACTGGCGATCGCCAACAGACTACCACTGATTCGGTTAAACTCGCACTTGTTCCTGTAGTTGTACCCGAATTTAACGTAGACCTCTCGGGAGCGTGGAAGCGCCGTGTCTTTAGACCGGGGAGGAAACGCGACACGGGGACTAAAGTCCCCGTCAGTCTTTCAAGCATAGGTGTAACCATCCTTTCTGTGAATTGGTTGGCAGTATTTATGGCTGATGCCTGCCACTCTGACCGAGGCAGTGGTAATATCGAAACTGCCGGAAGCACGGCAGAGAACCCGTCCTAACATAGGAGCCAATTTTCTTCCCTGCCGTGACAGTGGCAGTAACGATATCGCCAGTCTGAAAGCCTTTGTGAATTTGTCTCCTTGAGCGGTGACGAGTTGGGAATCCGTACTTATCCGTCCCGCACATCTGACGGGTTCCATGCCCCTTCGCTAAAATCAGCAACGGTTTGGAAGTATAGCACAAGACAGAAAACTTAGGACGTATAATGGAGAGGACGAGATGACTAAGAAGACCAAAAATGCCAGCCCCCTATAGTTACGACCTCAGA
>NZ_JBIMLI010000042.1:0-35282 GCF_051859755.1 Limnospira sp. | reverse complement strand
TGGCTTCCCTTGCCGCTTCAGTTACTTCAGTAAGGGAGACTTGACGCGATCGCAACAGTTGCGGATCGACCAAAATCTGTTCTTCCCGTTCATCCCCCCCATAAATAGTCACCTGAGACACACCAGGAACCGAGAGAATCTGATTTCTGAGGGTAACATCCACCAAACGGCGTAAATCCATCAGAGACGTTTCTCCCTGACCATTCACCGTAAAGGCATATTGCAGAATCGTTCCCAAAGGAGAGACTAAGGGGGAAATTTCCGGCGGATGAATCCCTTGGGGAAGTTGACTCATCACCTGTTGCAGTCGTTCCGTTACAGCCTGCCGCGCTTGGTAAATATCAGCCTCCTGGTCAAAGACAACATGAACCATAGAGAGTCCCACCTTGGAGGAAGAACGCACCAGGGTAACACTGGGTAAGCCATTAACCGCACTTTCAATAGGAACCGTAATCTGAGCCTCTACTTCCTCGGGAGCCAAACCAACCGCCTCAGTTTGGATATCTACTTGAGGGGGAGCAAAGGGAGGGAAAACATCCAAGGGCATTTGCGTGATGCTCAAAAAGCCCCAGATGGTTATGACTATCGCCCCGATAACGATTAACCATCGTTGAGCAATGGAATTTTTTAGGGTCTGATTAAGGATGGTGTTAAACATCGACTAACAATAATCCTCCCTTATTTGTCGGAAAAGAGATTTTTGTTCCGACGACTCCCTGTCCAGAAGAAAATCCCACCGCAGAGGAGCAAAACTCCTCCCCCAACGGTAGCTAAAGTTCCCATCGGAAAGTTATTGCTTGTGGTTTCCGCCAGATTACCCTCAACATCCTGTTCCTGTGGGATACCTTGAGCTTCCGCTTGAGCATGAACTTCATCGGGGGGAGTGGTGGCGGTTTCTGGACTGGGTGCAGTTGCTGCTGTTTGGGTTTTGCGAGATTCAGCATAGAGGGACAAACTACCCTGGGTAACCAGTTGTTCCCCAACGGATAACCCTTCGGTTACTTCGACCCATTCCCCTTCTGCTGTTCCGATTTGCACGGGAACTGGCTCATAAAAATTACCATACAAGACAAAGGCTAACTGTTTCCCATCGGCATCGACTAGGGCGGTCATGGGAACAAGAACGCGGTAACTCCCATCCGCCGCCGGAGCAATGGGGGTAACATTAATCCCTAGGAGGGAATCGGTTTCTGGCTTGACAGGAACCCGATCAATGCCGCCTTCGGCCTGAAACTCATCCCCATGTCCCACATGGGCTAAGGTTAGGGTGGGTGTGCCGAAAATTAAGCTCAGAGCGAACATTGAGCCAATCATAGAAGTTGTGTTCATTAGACCTCCTCATTAAAAAACATCTGGTTTTATGCCAAATCTTCCCCACTGTGCCAAAGAGGAGATGAAATCTAGGTGAAATCTCACCCCTTTTTTCTCGCAGTCTGTTAACCTCGATCCAAGCAGTCTCCCCCTTGCACACGATGCGAATTCTGTTGGTCGAAGATGAGGCGGAATTAGGCTTGGCCATTAAGCAAGTTCTGGTCAATGAGAAATATATTGTCGATTGGGTGACGGATGGAGTGCAGGCCTGGCATTGTTTAGAAAGTCAGTGGACGGATTACACGGTGGCGATTCTGGATTGGCTTGTGCCGGAGTTGTCGGGTTTGGAGTTATGCCAACGCATCCGCTCTCACCAGAACCCCCTACCGATTTTGATGTTAACGGCTCTGGGACAACCGGAAAATCGAATTACTGGATTTGATGCGGGGGCTGATGATTATTTAGTGAAGCCTTTTGTGATGGCGGAATTATTGGCTCGTTTACGCGCTCTCCAAAGGCGATCGCCCACCCTCCAACCCCAAACCCTGACTGTAGGCGCATTTATGCTAGATTACGCCAACAATACTATCTGTAATCGACTCACCCAACCCCCAAAAATGATTCCCTTAACGGTCAAAGAATTCCAGATTTTTGCCTATTTAATGCAAAATCCCGATCGCATTATTCCGGGGAGTAAAATCCGCTATCAACTGTGGGATTTAGAGGAGGAACCCATCAGTAATGTGGTGGCGGCGCAAATGCGCTTATTAAGGCGAAAATTAGCCAGTTATGACTGCGGGTGTCCCATTGAAACCATCCGAGGTCAGGGTTATCGTTTTAATACCTCCCCGCGATGAATAGCTATCAACTGTTTCGCCATAGCAGAATCCGTCTGGCGCTTTGGTATGCGTTAGTGATGGGTGGGATTTTGGGCTTATCGGGGTTTGGGGTGTATCGCTCTCTGATTCAGCCGAATTGGACAGCGATGGAACGGGAAATGGAATCAATCGCCGGGACACTTCATGATAGCTTAGAACCCATGCTCCCTCAATCGGGAGAGCCAACAGGTATCCTACGACAAATTTTTCCCGATTTATGCCTACAAGGACAACCTTGTAACCATCACCCCACCTTAATTCAGCGTCATACTATTGGCATTAGCGATCGCAGTACCTACTATATCCGGGTGTTCAATCATCGCGGTCAACTTTTAGCCTTTTCCCCAAATCACCCTCTCCCCTTACCCCAAACCCTAAACCCCACACCTTGGCAAACCTTTCGCAGTGCGAGAGGGACGCGCTACCATCAATTCACTACCATTCTCCACAGTGGCAAGGTTAATCCTCAAACGCCAATGCACTTAGATTCCTCTTGGGGATATATCCAAATTGGACGCACTTTAGCGACGTTTGATGCAGAAGTTAATCGAATGAGGTGGATTTTAGGTTTAGGGTTTCCCTTGGCGTTAGGTTTAGTCGTGGTGGCTGGTTGGTGGCTTTCTGGATTAGCGATGGGGCCTATTTACCAATCCTATCAACAGCAACAACAGTTTACCGCCAATGCTGCCCATGAACTGCGCTCTCCCCTCGCGACTCTTTTAGCAACTATTGAGGCTATTTTACGGGTTCCCCCATCAAATCCCCAGCAAATGCAGGCGATGCTACAAACCCTTGAACGACAGGGACGACGTTTAAGCCATTTAATCGCCGATTTATTATTTCTCAGTACCTTGGAACATCACACATCTAGCCAAATCTTTAAACCCTGTTGTTTAAATGATTTAATTCATGATTTAACTGAAGAATATGCAGAATTTGCAACTCTGGCGGAAATTAATCTAATGCAAGAAGTTCCTGCTGAGGAAATTTATGTGTTAGGTAATGAATCTCAGCTTTATCGTTTAGTGTCGAATTTAATCGCTAATGCCATTCAATATACGCCTAAAGCAGGGGAAGTGGTGGTGAGTTTAATGGTGCGCGATCGCACGGCTTTAATTACAGTCCAAGATACAGGGATTGGCATGGCCGTAGCAGCCCAAACTCGAATTTTTGAGAGATTTTATCGGGTGGATAGCGATCGCTCTCGCCCAACTGGGGGAACCGGATTAGGACTAGCCATAGCACAGGCGATCGCTTATCATCATCAAGCATCTCTGACGGTCAAAAGTGAACTGGGAAAAGGCAGTTTATTTACCCTGCAATTTCCTTGTATAGCAGAACCCAAGTTGCTTAAAAACTTCCCCTCTCTGAAACGGTGAGTCTTTCAAGGGGATTTGAGATTAGAAGGGAATCGGATCGTCATCACCCGGAGTATCTGATTGAGATGGTTCAGGGTTAGGAGTAACGGGAGAGCGAGTTTCCGGTGCATCATATTCTAATCCAGAGGTTGGGGGATTAGGGCTCGTGCGGTTACGACTACCAAGGGGGACCACATTACTCGGGGCGGAACTGGGGGCGGAACTGGGGGCGGAATGAGTGTTGATCGGGGTTTCTGGGTTGCCAGATATCAAACTACTGATAGTATAAATCCGCGTCGCGACCAATTCGGCTCGCTTCTCTTTAAAGCCTTCGGGTCTTTCCACCACGTTCATCCCCAAGCGACCTTCGATGAGTACACAATCACCCACATGATAGTTTTGTCCAATTTCTTGGGCTGTATTTCCCCACCCAATTACTTTTAAGTGTGATGGGGGGTCATTGGGTCGGTTACTGCTGAACTCGACTAACATTTCGGCAATGGGTATTTGATTATCGGCTGTGTAGCGCAGTTGTGGTTCCTGAATAATTTTCGCGGTCAAAATACAGCTATTCATGCAAATTATATCTCTTGAAAACAGTAGGTTACAGCTAGTTATCGAGAATCAGGGCTAATAGTCTTCTCGGTTCATACCTTGAACTTGATTTACAAAATCTTGTACCATATTTCGGTATTCTCTGAGGGTAGCATCAGCCCAATCTCGATCGTCGCTGTTGGCATAGATATGGATTAGGGGTTCTCCAGCATCAGGAAGAATCAAAATCCAATTATCGTCTTGGTAGTTAATGAGTTTGACTCCATCGATCAATTCTAAGTTTTCTGGCGCATGGGTTTCTACTAGATGTCGCATGAGTGCGCCTTTCACAGACCAAGGACAACGAACAGTATAGCGACGGTGTATGACATGGGGGAGATCGGTGCGAATTTGACCGAGCGATCGCTCCTGTGTGGTCAGAATTTCAATCATTTTGGCAATCGAGAACATGGCATCAAAACCGGGGTGCATTTGGGGGAAGATGAACCCCATATCACCACTACCGCCGAGTACGACATTAGGATGAGCTTGACAGGCTTCCATTAAAGCCGTGGGGTTGGCTTTAGTGCGGATAACTATGCCATCGTGTCGTCGGGCGATTTGTTCCACGGCGGAGGAGGCTTGAACGGGTACTACCACCGTGCTTCTGGGGTGAGCAGTCAGAACCATAGTCACCATGAGGGCGGTTAGTTCTTCTCCCCGAATCAGGCTACCACTTTCATCTACCAAAATGAACTGTTCGCCATTTGCATAGACTTGAACCCCGAAGTTAGCTCTGAGGGCTTCAACTACCCGGCCTAGTTGATCCAGTAGATTTTCGCGATCGCTTGGGGAAATAGCAATTTGATTTAGACTAGCATTGAGGACTACCGCATCGCAACCAAACTTAGCAAGTAGGCGAGGTAAAAGGGCTCCCGACACTGCATAGACATAATCTATGACGACTTTAGCATTGCTGTGGCGCAGCCCATCGATATTGAGGTGTCTTTCAAAAGCCGTGCGGTAGGTGTCGATCACCTCGCTGGGGTAAGTCATGTTACCAATTTCCGCCACCCCGGCGCGTCGCAGGTCTTCTTTGAAGTAAGCACCTTCGATTTTTTTCTCTTTGGCTTTGGTGATGTTAATGCCTTTGTTGTCGAGAAATTCAATCAGAATCTGATCCGAGCGATCTGGAGATAGGCGCACATGAATACCGCCCACAACAGTGAGGTTACGAATCACCGTGCGGACTACCGGAATAGCTGTATCTTCTAGGTTAAGGACATTGACTCCCACGGACATCAAGCCAGAAATTAGCGATCGCGTTACCATCCGAGAAATGCGGCGTTGGTCACGGGATACCGCCACCGTAGCCACTTGTTTAAGGGTTGACCCGTAGGCTGCTCCCAATTTAACCGCAAATTCCGGTGTAATATCAATGTTAGCCAGTCCGAGAACTCCCCGTTGACCGAAAAGGTTACGCCTAGCCGTGTTTCCCCAAATTAAGTTAATGTTGAGGGTAGCGCCCGATTCAATTTTTTTGCTAGGCCAAACCCGGACATTGGGGCTGATCAGGCTTTCTTCTCCTACCGTAGATAACGAGCCGACCACTGACCCCTCTAGGACATGGGCGCGGCGGTCTACCCTTGCTCCTCTAGCAATCACACAGGCGCGTAAGTGTACATCTTCACCGATAATGGCTCCGTTCCAAACAATCGGGCGTTTAAGGTTGGCATCACTCCCTATGGTGACATTATCTCCGAGGATGGTTCCCGCTTCTATATGCGCTCTAGCTGCAATTCTACAGTTATTACCAATAATCACAGGGGCTTCAATGCGGGCATAATCATCGATATAGGTGTTTTCACCGACCCAGACTCCTGGCGATCGCTCTCGCACGTGAAAATCTAACTTAACTTTCCCCCGTAGTGCATCATATTGGGATTCACGATAGGCTTCTAAGTGACCCACATCGCACCAGTAGCCTTCAGCAATAAAGCCATACATGGGAACCCCTTTTTCTAATAACAGGGGAAAAAGGTCGTTAGAAAAATCGCATTCTTGATTAGGGGGCAAATATTCCAGCACTTCCGGTTCTAGGACATAGATTCCCGTGTTGACCGTATCGGAAAATATTTCGCTAGTCGAGGGTTTTTCTAAAAACCGCTTGATGCGTTGATTTTCGTCCGTAATCACCACCCCAAAATCGAGAGGGTTGGGAACCCGGGTTAATATCAACGTAGCTTTCGATTGTTGGGAAGTGTGAAACTTAACCGCCGCGCTGAGGTCAAAATCAGTTATGCTATCGCCGCTGATCACTAAGAAGGTACTGTCTAGGAGTTCGGCAATGTTTTTCACACATCCTGCAGTTCCCAGGGGTTGATCCTCTTCCACCGAATAGGTGATTTGAACGCCAAAGTCGCTGCCATTATGGAAGTATTCCCGCATGATGTCCGGTAAATAGTGCAGGGTAGCGATAACTTCCTGGAAATGGTGCCGCCTCAGTAGGTTAATGATATGTTCCGCAATGGGGCGATTCAGTATGGGCACCATTGGTTTGGGTAAATCACAGGTAAGAGGTCTGAGTCGTGTTCCTGACCCCCCAGCCATCAGCACTGCTCTCATAGTTCCTCCTGGCGACTTATTAAAGACAATATTAAACTTTTTCGGCTAATATTTAGCTTTTCTTTAGATTCATTTTGGTTTTGCGGACCGAATGCTGCCAAATATGAGATTTTTATGAATTTAGCCGAAAAATTCGAGTGTACAGAGCTAGATTGTATTTAATTTTACCCCTTTATGGGCAGCTTAGTTGATATAACTAAGTTCCATTTCACAGATGATTTGGAGGCAAGTATGCAATACACATTTAACTTGGTGGGAGTTTCTCCAATTCTTTCGTTTTTTTACCAGCAACAGCAGCAACAGGAACAACAGACCAGCGGCATTGAATATCTAGGCCATCGTCAGTGTACCCTGGATATGTTTCTTGGGTCGGTGGAAATGGTGGCATCCAAGCGGGGATGGCAATGCGATCGCGTTGTGGATACCGTGATTAATTTTTGGATGAATAATTCTGAGAGTATCCAGTATTGGAAAGGCCGACTGGAGGATGCTGGTCACGAGAATTTGCTAGTGGCGCGGGTGGCTGATTTAAAGTCTTTGCGGACTACTTTTGAGTCGTTACTTGATGCTTAATTGGTAGATGGGTCGTGGCGGGTGGTTTGAGGAAAAACAGAAAAAACCCGCCCGGTAATAGTCCCACATAAATACCGAACTATTGATATCATTTGTGATCGCACTCTTGAGGTAGTTTGCTGATGGGTGCGAGTTGTTTCGTGGCTTGATCTGATGTCTCGTGCTAAAGCGCTGCAATTTTATGTGATTACTCGGCTGTTGTTGGCCCCGCTGATGTTGTGGACGATTACTTCCGTGGTGTTTCTATTGTTGCGGGCGACACCCGGTGATCCAGTAGATGCTATTCTTGGCCCTAGAGCGCCTAGTGCGGCTAAGGAAGCCTTGCGATCGCAGTTAGGTTTGGGGGGGTCCTTGCTAGAACAATATATAAGTTATATGGGCGCTCTACTGCGCTTCGATTTGGGCATTTCTATAACTACTCAAGGACAGTCCGTCTGGCAGATTATTGGTGATCATTTTCCCGCTACCGTCGAATTAGCAGTTTTTAGTATGTTGGTCGCCCTCGTCGTGGGAATTACTGTCGGGGCTGTGGCCGCTTTTAAACCTAATACTATTTGGGACACTGGGGGACGCTTATTTGGAATTATTACTTATTCGGTTCCCGCTTTTTGGGCGGGGATGCTGTTGCAGTTGATTTTTGCCGTGTGGTTGGGCTGGTTTCCTTTGGGGACCCGTTTTCCGGTGACCGTGACTCCTCCTCCTAGTTATACCGGACTTTATACCGTTGATAGTTTGTTGAGTGGCAATTTGGGCGCTTTCTGGACGACTATATATTATCTGTGTCTACCCTGTGTGACTTTGGGGATTTTGCTGAGTGGCATTTTCGAGCGCATTGTCCGGGTGAATTTGAGACAAACTCTACAAGCTGATTATGTCGAGGCGGCGCGGGCGCGGGGGGTCTCCGAGTTACGGATTTTGCTGGCTCATGCTCTCAAAAATGCCATGATTCCCGTGATTACCGTTTTGGGGCTGACTTTTGCCGCTTTGTTGGGAGGGGCGATTTTAACTGAGGTGACTTTTTCTTGGCCGGGATTAGCTAATCGCTTGTATGAGGCTATTCGTCTGCGAGATTATCCCACAGTCCAGGGGGTGGTTGTGTTTTTGGCCGTAATTGTCGTGATCGCTAGTTTGGCGATCGATATTTTGAATGCTTGCATTGACCCCCGGATTCGCTATTAATTGCTTCTCAGAAAATATACTTAGTTATTAATACTTAGTAAATTTTGAAGAGACTTTAATAAATTTTAACAAACTAAAAGGCACTGGCAGTGTATAAATGATATTTGAAGGGGTGAGAAGGAAGGCGAATGTTGGTTTATGAAGTTTCATTAACATTTGTATCAAAATATTAAATTCTTCTCATAAACCGCGTACAATCTTTTAAGATTTCAGAAAGTGTTCTAGGATACTTGAGAAATGGACCACGGGGCAATTGTGAAAAGCCTTTGTCCAGGGTTCACCCCGGAAGGGGTCTGAGGAGATGGCACCAGTGGATTGATTGTAGTAATCATTCATGGTGTGTAGAATCCCAAGCTAACTCTAAGCAAGTCAACAAGTAGGAGATAAGTCCATGTTTGATGCCTTCACCAAGGTGGTTTCTCAGGCTGATACTCGCGGCGAAATGCTGAGTACAGCTCAAATCGATGCTCTGAGCCAAATGGTTGCTGAAAGCAACAAACGTTTGGATGCCGTTAACCGCATTACTAGCAACGCTTCCACCATCGTTTCTAATGCTGCTCGTTCTTTGTTTGCAGAGCAGCCCCAACTGATTGCTCCCGGTGGAAACGCCTACACCAGCCGTCGTATGGCTGCTTGCTTGCGTGACATGGAAATCATCCTGCGTTATGTTACCTACGCTGTGTTCGCTGGCGACGCAAGTGTTCTCGAAGATCGTTGCTTGAACGGTTTGCGTGAAACTTACCTGGCTTTGGGAACTCCCGGTTCCTCCGTTGCTGTCGGTGTTGGCAAAATGAAAGAAGCTGCTCTGGCGATCGTTAACGATCCCGCAGGTATCACTCCTGGCGATTGTAGCGCTTTGGCTTCAGAAATCGCTAGTTACTTTGATCGTGCATGTGCTGCAGTTTCCTAATCAAGCAGATCCATAGCATATAACAATTGAAACAGTTTAGCTGAAGTCTAAGTGACTGGACTTCTGTTTGTTACCTAATTTTTTGTAAACCAATCGGGAGATAACTCGAGAATGAAAACCCCCCTAACCGAAGCAGTTTCTATCGCTGATTCCCAAGGTCGTTTCCTAAGCAGCACCGAAATCCAAGTGGCTTTTGGCCGTTTTCGTCAAGCCAAAGCTGGTCTGGAAGCTGCTAAAGCTTTGACCTCTAAAGCTGATAGTCTGATCAGTGGTGCTGCCCAAGCAGTGTACAACAAGTTCCCCTACACCACCCAAATGCAGGGACCTAACTACGCGGCAGACCAACGCGGTAAGGACAAATGTGCTCGTGACATAGGCTACTACCTGCGGATGGTAACTTATTGCCTGATTGCTGGTGGAACTGGCCCCATGGATGAGTACCTGATTGCCGGTATTGATGAAATCAACCGGACTTTCGAGCTTTCTCCAAGCTGGTACATTGAAGCCCTGAAATACATCAAAGCTAACCACGGTTTGTCTGGTGACGCTGCTGTTGAAGCTAACTCCTACCTCGACTACGCGATCAACGCCCTAAGCTAGGTCTTTTTTTGCGTTGCCCGGAACGGTAAATAGCTGTTAGCAATTGGGTTATCAGTTATTTAGCAGTCCGGGCATATTTTATTAAAGCGGGATCAGCTTGGTAAAATCGGTATCCGAGATTACCTAACCGATTAAAAAGAGTTTTTTCTCTATAACGTCAAAAAATCGGGAGAAGATTAATAATGGTTGGTTTAGCAGAAGCAAGTCGCCTAGGAATCAGAGCTTTTGAAGAGTCTGAGCGAGTGGAACTGCGCCCTAACTTCACCGAGGGTGATGTCCAAGCTGTGATTTGGGCTGCATATCGTCAGGTGATGGGTAATGAACACCTGATGCAACGGGAGCGCTTAACAAGTGCTGAGTCTTTGTTGCGCCAGGGTGAAATTACGGTGCGGGATTTCGTGCGAGCGTTAGCTGTTTCGGAACTGTACCGGAAAAAGTTTTTTTATGGGAATAGCCAAGTTCGGTTTATTGAGCTGAACTATAAGCATTTGCTGGGTCGGGCTCCTTATGATGAGTCAGAAATCGCGTTTCACGTTGACCTGTATAACGAGGAAGGCTACGAGGCTGAGATTAATTCTTACCTCGATTCTCCTGAGTATTTGGAAAGTTTCGGGGAAAATGTAGTTCCTTACTACCGTGGTTTTGCTACCCAACGGGGTCAGTGGACTGTGGGATTTAACCGGATGTTCCAACTTTACCGGGGATACGCGAATAGCGATCGCGCTCAAAATCAAACCCAAGGACGTTTAACTTGGGAAGTAGCTCGCAATACATCTTCGCCGATTTCTCCAGCCGGGAGCGGACAAGCTCTGGTGGGGGCTAATGGTGGCTCGCGCGGTCAATTGTATCGTGTGGTAGTAGTACAAAAGCCCACACAGTTGACACCGAGAATGCGTAAAGCTACAGCAGAGTATACAGTAGCCTACGAGCAACTTTCAGGACAGTTGCAGCGGATCAACCGCATGGGCGGACGGGTCATCAGCGTGACCCCTGCTTAGAACAGCAAGTTGTTAACTGTTAACCAGTTAATAACAATAGCATAATCAAGTTAGATTGTCTAGGACTAAATCCGCAAGTAATTCGGTTGTGATCATAGGAGGATTTTAGTGGCCATTACAACCCAAGCGTCTCGGTTAGGGACAACAGCTTTCCAGGAGAGTTCTCTGGTAGAGTTGCGCCCCAATTGGAGTCGTGACAATGCCCAAGAGGTAATTCGTGCGGTATACCGTCAATTACTGGGTAATGATTATCTGATGAGTTCTGAGCGCCTCACGAGTGCGGAGTCACTGTTGTGCGATGGTAGCATCACAGTACGGGAGTTGGTGCGGTGTGTGGCGAAGTCAGAGCTTTATAAAAAGAAATTCTTTTACCCGAATTTCCAGACCCGTGTAATTGAACTAAATTACAAACACCTGTTGGGTCGGGCTCCCTATGATGAGTCAGAGGTGGTTTTCCACTTAGACTTATATCAAAACGAAGGGTACGATGCCGATATCGATTCTTATATTGATTCTCCAGAATATCTGGAGAGCTTCGGCGAAAATATTGTTCCCTACTACCGTGGTTTCGAGACTCAGCGGGGACAGAAAACGGTTGGTTTTACCCGGATGTTCCGCCTGTATCGGGGTTATGCTAATAGTGATAGCGCTCAAGGTGAAGGCACTATGTCTCGTCTGGCGCAGGAACTAGGTGCTAACCGCGCTTCTGTGGTAGTGGCTCCTTCTGGGGATTCGGATGGTTGGTCCTATCGTCCATCTGGACAGAGTGTGGCTCCTAGCACTGGATTCAGCCAAGGTGGAGTTCTGCAAGCGGGACGGACTTACCGTGTAGAGGTTTCTGGAATCCGTGAGCGCCGTTATCCCAGAGTACGTCGTTGCAGTAAGGCTTTTATTGTTCCTTATGATCAGCTTTCGGCACAACTGAGGGAAATTCAGCGCCAAGGTGGCACAATTGCCAGCATTACGCCTATTTAGAATGGCAAGAGAAAACTTGATTGTTTTGGGAGATTAATAGGGACAATGTTGGGTTACATCAGTGCCGGAAAAATGGGCAGTAGTCCTTCGGGCGCTCGCTTCTTCAAATATGAAGTGGTGGGAATGCGTCAGAATGACGAAACCGACAAGACAGAATATCAGATTCGCTCGAGTGGGAGTCAATTTGTAATTGTTCCTTACAATAGGATGAATCAGGAAATGCGGCGGATTAACCGCATGGGTGGTAAAATTGTTAGCATTGAGCCGATGACTACCGATAATACGGTGTCTGAAGCTGAGGGCGAATAATTTAGACCATTCAATTCTGATTTTCATGCAGGATTCTGAATCAAAAACCCCAGGTGCATCCCCCCTAGTGGGCGCAGATAATGCGCCTTTAACTGGGGGAGAAGCTGAAGGGGGTGATGCTTGGACAGTAGAACAGGCGATCGCCGCCCTAAACCATCAAGAACCAAATCGTCGCTATTATGCGGCTTGGTGGTTGGGGCGTTTTCGTGTGTGTGATGCGATCGCAGTTGATGCCTTAATTATGGCCTTGGATGATGAGTCCGATCGCACTAAGGACGGGGGCTATCCTTTACGCAGAAATGCGGCTCGGGCTTTGGGTAAATTGGGCGATCGTCGCGCGGTGACTCCCCTAGTCAAATGTTTAGATTGCCAAGATTTTTATGTGCGGGAAGCGGCGGCTCAGGCTTTAGAAGGTCTGGGAGACTCTAGCTGTGTTTCTGCTTTGCGTGGGTTATTGGTGGGTGGAGTAGAAGATACTGCACCGATAGCGGGTAAACCCCATTTAAAACAGCCTTATGACGCAGTAATTGAAGCCATAGGAACTCTGGGCGCAACTGAGGCGTTAACTGATATTGAACCTTTCATAAACCATCCGATCGCTAGAATACAGTATGCGGCTTTAAGGGCTATGTATCAGCTTACGGGTGATCCGGTTTATGGCGATCGCTTAATTGCAGCTTTGCGGGGGGAAGATTTACAATTGCGACGCAGTGCTTTAATGGATTTAGGGGCGATCGGATATCTTCAGGCCGCCGAACCTATCGCCAACACCCTAGCTGAAAATAGCCTGAAACTAATTGCTTTACAGGGAATTCTGGAACACCATCTCAGTCAAATTGGGGAAAAATGCCTATCTGAAGAGGCAGTTAAAATCATGAAGCTGATGGATTCTCTATTATGACAAAGGTTGAGGAACTAATTTTAGCGGTTGAACAGGCGGACTCTGCTGGAAAACTGATAGGCGCGGTGTCACAATTGGCCGCGACTGGTTCTGTGGATGCAGTACCAATGTTAATTCGTGTTTTGGGTTATAACAACCCTGGCGCGGCGGTGGCTGCAGTTGAGGGATTGATAGCCATTGGTAAACCTGCTGTGGTTGGTATACTAGAGAGGTTAGATGGTTATAACTATGGTGCTAGGGCTTGGGCGGTTCGCGCTTTGTCTGGTATTGGTGATCCTAGGGGTTTAGATGTTTTGCTGGAGGCGGCGGGTAGTGATTTTGCTCTGAGTGTGCGTCGTGCTGCGGCGCGGGGTTTGGGAGCAATTCGCTGGGAGGATATGTCACCAGAAGCAGTCTCTGAGGCTAAGGAAAGAACCCTAAAAACTCTGCTGCATACTTCTGAAGATACGGAATGGATCGTTCGTTATGCAACGGTTGTGGGTTTGGAAGGTTTGGCGGCTTCTGAGGTGGATAAACCCCATTGGTTTACACAGGTTTCGCAAAGGTTGGAGGGGATGGTTAATAATGATGAAACTCCGGCGGTTTCTGCTAGGGCTAGTCTGGCTAGGATGAACTTAGGGATTAGTTAATAATTAGTTGCTTTTGGGATGTTGAGATTATACCGTGACCTACGAACCGCTTCACCACAAATATCGTCCCCAAACTTTTGCAGATCTGGTGGGTCAAGAGGCGATCGCTCAAACTCTGACTAATGCGATCCGATCGCGGCGTATTGCTCCGGCTTATTTATTTACAGGTCCGAGGGGTACTGGTAAAACTTCTAGTGCGCGGATTTTAGCGAAATCTCTTAACTGTCTACAAACTTCTAACCCGACAGAAACTCCCTGTGGTATTTGCGAGGTCTGTCGGGGTATCACTACGGGAGCAACTTTAGATTTTGTGGAGATTGATGCTGCTAGTAATACGGGGGTTGATCATATCCGGGATTTAATTGAACGGACGCAGTTTTCCCCGGTTCAATGTCGCTATAAGGTCTATGTAATTGATGAATGTCTGACGGGTGATGCTCTGATTTTAAGCGATCGCGGATGGCTGAGAATTGATGATCCGACTCTCCAAGAATGTCGAGTTCTTAGTTATAATGAGTCTACTCAACAATGGGAATGGCAGCAGGTTTTACGCTGGCTTGACCAGGGGGTTCGTGAGACTTGGAAAATTAAAACCTTTCAGACGGAAATTAAATGCACTGGTAATCATCTGATTAGGACAGATAAAGGCTGGATAAAAGCGGCAAATATTACCCCTAAAATGAAAATATTATCACCGGAAATTGATGCGGCGGTCAAGACGGCATTACAAGATGTAGAATCTATCGAAAAGTTAGGGGTTAATCATGTCTATGATATTGAGGTAGAACATAATCATAATTTTGTGGCGAATGGTCTGCTAGTTCACAATTGCCATATGTTGAGTACAGCGGCTTTTAATGCTTTACTGAAAACCCTAGAAGAACCACCTGATCGGGTGGTGTTTGTCCTGGCGACTACAGACCCTCAACGGGTTCTCCCGACGATTATTTCTCGATGTCAGCGCTTTGATTTTCGGCGCATTCCTTTACAAGCCATGGCGACTCATTTAGAAACTATCGCCGCCAAGGAAAACATTGCTATTACACCGGAAGCGGTGATGATGGTGGCTCAAATTGCTCAAGGGGGATTAAGGGATGCGGAAAGCCTGTTAGACCAATTAAGTTTACTGTCAGGTGAAATTACGGTTGAACGGGTTTGGGACTTGGTTGGGGCTGTTCCTGAACGGGATTTGATGACATTATTAGAGGCGATCGCAGAGGGTAAAGCGACGGCAATTTTAGACCAAACCCGCGAGTTACTGAACCGGGGTCGAGAACCTTTAATTGTGCTGCAAAATCTGGGGGAATTTTACCGGGATTTATTAATCGCCAAAACCGCACCAAATCGCCAGGATTTAGTGAAACTTACTCAACCGACTTGGGAAAGTTTATGCGCCTTTTCCCAACGCTGGGAACATGAAATTATCCTGGCTGGTCAAAAACATCTCCGCGATAGCGAGGTACAGATTAAAAATACCACTCAGCCGCGTTTATGGTTGGAGGTGACTTTATTAGGGTTATTACCGGAGGCTTTGCGTCCTCAAACGGTATCTACAGGGGTGGTAAATGTACAGCCTCAGCCTATCTCAAATCAGCCTACCTCAAAAATGAGGTCACAGCCTGTTTACAAGCCTCCTGCGCCTGCTCAACCTGTCTCACAAGCTGTTTCTGTGCCGGATGCACCCCCGCCGCCACCCCCGCCGCCACAGCCTACTACTGCTAATCAAGAGGAAGCAGTAAACTATAGTCTGGAGGAACTTTGGGAACAGATACTTAGTGCGATCGAACAATTGGGAACTCAGGCTTTGATGCGTCAACATGGCTGTTTGCGATCGCACCATGGTAATGTAGTCTGTATCGGGCTTAAATCCCATCCATTATTGAAAATTGCCCAGGCGAAAATCTCTAGTTTAGAAGTTGCTTGTCAGAAGGTTTTTAATACTAAAATTCAGGTAAATTTAGAAGTGGGAATGGGGGCAGTTTCTCCTGGGGTTCATCCTGAAAAAACACCGATATCTCAGAGGGTACAATCGCCGCCACCCCCACCACCAGAACCCCCGCCACCTACTAGGGAACCAGAAACTGAGAGACCGCCGGAATTAACAACTCCTAAAATTGAGGATATTTCAGTTAAAGTAGCTGATAATGACAATAATTCTCCGGTTGATGATGTGGCTACGGCGGCTGAAAAACTGGCAGAGTTTTTTGATGGGGAAATTATCCCTTGGTATCCCGAAAATACACAGGTGACAACTGTTTCTTCTTCTTCTGTAGCATTGGAGGATACCATAGAGTTTTATTCTCCAGAAGATGATGACAGTGAAGATGATGTACCCTTTTAAGTCTTACTGGAAAAACCCGGTTTCTTTGAGAGATACCTAGAAACCCGGTTTCTTTGAGAGATATCTAGAAACCCGGTTTCTGGGGGAAACTCGGTTGTTTTGAGAGATGCTTAGAAACCCGGTTTCTGGGAGAAACCCGGTTTCTTTGGAAGCGATCGCCATAAGTTTGTCAAGAGACTGGGAGAAACTCGGTTTTTTGGTTGACTCTCCAGTTCACAGGAGACTTTAAAATCAATGTATAAAATTGTCAAAGGTAAATTTTCGCTATGAAAACCACTCATTTACAAGTGGGGGGGATGAGTTGTGCATCCTGTGCATCCCGCATTGAAATAGTAGTGAATAGACTTGATGGAGTTAATCAATGTCAAGTTAACTTTGGTGCTGAACAAGCTGCTATAGATTATAACCCAGAAGCGGTCAGTTTAGAGGTAATTGAACAAGCGATTTCTGACGCTGGATATACAACCAAACCTTTAGGGGGTTTAGGAAACTTAGAAAAGCCGGGAGAATCCGAGAGTGATGCCGAGGAAAAAGCACTAATTAAGAAGGTGGCATTTTCGGGATTTGTGAGTTTATTCTTGATGATTGGTGGCTTACCAATGATGACAGGTTTAGACATCCATTTTATACCGGGTTGGCTGCATCATCCCTGGCTGCAATTTGTGTTAACTACTCCGGTGATGTTTTGGTGTGGTCAAGGTTGTTTCACGGGTGCAATTAAAGGATTTAAGCAGCGTAACGCTGACATGAATACTCTAACTTCGATTGGTACGGGTGTGGCTTATGTTTACTCGGTGTTTGTGACGTTATTTCCTAATGTTTTGTTGAGTCAGGGATTGAGTCCCGATGTTTTTTATGAGTCGGCGGCGATGATTATTGCGTTGGTTTTAGTGGGGAGATGGTTAGAACATCGCGCCAAAGGGAAAATGTCAGAAGCTATCAAAAAATTAATAGGATTACAGGCAAAAACTGCTCGTGTAGTTCGTAATGGTAAGGAGGAAGATATCGCGATTGAATTGGTGAAGGTTGGGGATATTGTGATAGTTCGTCCGGGGGAAAAAATCCCGGTTGATGGAGAGATAATCGAAGGGCGATCGACTGTAGATGAATCGATGGTGACGGGGGAAAGTGTCCCGGTAGAAAAGCAGATTGGTGATGAAGTGATTGGGGCGACAATTAATAAAACTGGTAGCTTTAAGTTTACGGCTGCACGGGTGGGAGAAGAAACTGTTTTGGCGCAAATTGTGCAGTTAGTAAGACAGGCGCAAGGTGCAAAAGCACCGATTCAAACATTAGCAGATCAGGTAACTAGCTGGTTTGTTCCTGTGGTGATAGCTATAGCGATCGCCACTTTTGTGATCTGGTTTAATTGGACGGGAAATATTACCCTAGCTATAGTGACTACGGTAGGTGTATTAATTATCGCTTGTCCTTGTGCGTTGGGATTAGCGACTCCGACCTCGGTAATGGTTGGGACGGGTTTAGGTGCGGAACATGGTATTTTAATTAAGGGTGGAGACAGCCTAGAATTAGCGCACAAAATCCAGACTATAGTTTTAGATAAAACGGGAACTTTGACGGAAGGTAAACCGAGAGTAATTAATTATATCACTGTGGGAGGAACCACTAATAATCATGAGTTAAAACTGCTGCGGCTGGTGGCGGCGGTGGAAGCCAAATCCGAACATCCTTTGGCTGAAGCGATTGTGGAATATGCGAAATCTCAGGAGGTGGAATTCCCTTTACCGGAAGTAGTGGAATTTGAGGCAATGCCGGGAATGGGTGTACAGGCTAAGGTGTCCGATCGCTTAATTCAAATTGGTACTTCTATATGGATGAGAGAATTGGGCATTGATACGAGTATTTTTCAGGCAAAACAAGGAATTTGGGAGACGGAAGCACAAACGACGGCTTGGATTGCTATTGATGGGGAAATCGAGGGATTATTGGGGATTGCAGATAGTCTAAAACCTGCTTCCGTAGCAGCGGTCAGGGCTTTAAAATCGATGGGATTACAGGTGGTCATGGTAACGGGAGATAATCAGAAAACTGCGGAAGCGATCGCCGAACAGGTAGCTATAGATAGGGTATTTGCACAAGTACGTCCCGACCGGAAATCAGAGATTATTAAATCCCTGCAACAAGAGAGGCTAAAAAAGTCTCAAAAACAGGCGATTGTGGCAATGGTGGGAGATGGCATTAATGACGCACCTGCTTTAGCACAAGCTGATGTAGGAATGGCGATCGGGACGGGAACTGATGTAGCGATCGCCGCCGGAGATATTACTTTAATTTCGGGAGATTTACAGGGTATTGTGACGGCGATTAAACTGAGTCGTGCTACCATGAAGAATATCCGCCAAAATCTGTTTTTTGCCTTTTTCTACAATACAGCCAGTATCCCCCTCGCTGCTGGAGTTTTATTCCCGCTAACCAATTGGTTACTTAATCCTATTATAGCCGGGGCGGCGATGGCTATGAGTTCCGTTTCTGTGGTTACCAATGCGTTAAGATTGCAGCGAACTCGGTTATAGAAACAAATCCCAAATCACTAGGTAGATTAATCATGCTTTATGTACCCAGTAAATAGATCCGGAACCAAAATGAAAGTTAGAATAATCAAGAATTCTTTGACGATGTTAATGTTATTAGGTGCGATCGCATTTATTCCCGTGGAAGCGATCGCATCACCGCACCATCATGATCATGGTGGTGGAGAATATGGTAAATTTAGTAAAATCGAACAACCCCTAGGCTTAAAAGTAGGTATCACCCTAGCCGGGATAGGCTTAATTGGGTTAGAGTTGTGGTGGTTTATGTTCAGCGAACCTCCCAGGAAAAAGTCTAGTGATTAGGTTCGCCAAACCGCCATCTGTGAGAAGATATTGGTGAGACTATGTTGATCAATCAACCGTCCCCTGTCAACTCAGATTAATATGAAGCTGAAGTCGTTTTTCATTCTGCTAGGTATCGCCACTGCGACCCTGCTACTGGTAGGGGTGAGTTTCTTCCTGACGCTGTTAGGTGAAACTCCCCTATCATTATTGGGGGCTAAAGCCAAAACCATTCCCACAGCGACAGTATTTGTACCCAAAAATGCGCCGTTTACAGCATCGTTGTTGGTGAACCCAGACCGCCTGGAAGCCTTCCGCCAGGTATTAGCTGAACCGAAACAAAGACAGCGATCGCATCAGGAATTTAACCGATTTAAAAAGATACTGCTAGGAAATACAGGACTAAATTACCAACGGGACATTAAACCCTGGTTAGGAGAGGAAATAACCCTGTCTCTGATCGCCGCAGATATTGATCGCGATAGTAGTAATGATAAACAACCGGGATATCTTCTTGCCCTCACCAGCCAAAATCCCCAACAGAGTCAGGAATTTCTGGAATTATTTTGGCAACGACAAGCGGTGTCGGGAGTAATGGTAACCTCGGAAACCTATCGAGGGGTAACTATTACTTACCGCCAAAGGGAGTCGGTAGAATTAGCGCCCACATTAGCGACAGCAGTATTAAGCGATCGCTTTATTTTATTTGCTAACTATCCAAAAGTATTGCGGGAAGCCATTAATAATTTCCAGGTATCCACCCTCAACCTAGCCAACTCCGAGAGTTATCAAAAAGCGATCGCCGCTTTAGACTCCAGCCAAATTGGATTAGTATTTTTAAATTTAGGGAATTGGGAATTAACCCCCGATGAAATCAACGCCCTACCCATTCAACCCAGTTTAGCCCTAGGACTGACCCTAAACCCCCAAGGATTATTAGCAGATACAGCCATAATTGCTACCACCAGCGAAGAATTTGAGCCGCCGTTATTGTCGGAACCCCCCACAGCCTTAAAGTATATCAGCGCCAATAGTCCCCTAGTAGTGACCGGACGAGATTTAAAAGATTTGTGGGCGCAAACCTCCGGGACTATCGGGAGTAATGAGACCTTGGGGGGAGTTTTAAGACGCGCGCAGGTTTCCATACAAGAAAGTTGGGGTGTTGATTTACCCGAAGATATTTTTAATTGGGTAACAGAAGAATACGCGCTCGCCTTAGTCCCCCACCCCATAGGCGATCGCAATGATTGGGTATTTGTTGCCAAACGGACTCCTTTAGCCGAAACTGCTATCGAGGCTTTAGACGCGATCGCCACTGAGAGGGGTTACAGTGTCGGGAGTTTTGTATTAGGGGACTATACCCTATGGGCTTGGACACAACTTAAAACTGTTCCGATCAAGTCTAAAAACAAGACCAGCGCCAGAAAACAGATGATTGAGGCGGAACCCAGAGGAGTTCACGCCACCGTTGGGGATTACGAAATTTTTGCCACTTCTGTTGAGGCGATCGATGCTGCAATTCATGGGGTGGAAACTGGAAACATTCTGACTAATCCTGAATTTAGCAATAGTCTCAAGTTACTCTCCGAGAAAAATGATGGCTATTTTTATATTGATTGGGATGTCAGTCGGGACATTTTACGCCAACAAATGCCTTTGCTAAGATTAGTGGAATTATCCGCCCAGCCTTTCTTTAATCATTTGCGATCGCTGACTATCAGCGCCAGAGGTCGCGAAAATGGCGTACAAAAAGCCACGGTTTTCGCCCACCTCCAATAAACTCCTAGTTAGTTGTCTATCCAAAACATCCAGGTTGGGCAATAATAGAAATAACTCCTCACACTTGATGTTAGCGCGTGTATTTAGGAGAGTCATGGAATGAACTGTCGTCTTAATGTAGTCGGACTAAGTGTTGTAACTACCTTGTGTTTATCCTTCGTAGTACAGCCAAAAACCCTTAATGCTTCCGAAACAATTACAGGAGTTATTCTCGCCCAAAATCCTCCGGCTGCTTCTACCTATAGCCCCGGACCTTGGCAACCTGTCGCGCGAATTAATCCACAACAGTCGGTTAACCTAACCCTCGTCAATCAATCTAGTGTCACCCTAGAGTATGGTTTGACTACCACCGAAACCGCCAATTTAGCCAATGGACAAAGGATTAGTTATAACAACATTCCCCTAGACTCCTATTTGGTGATTAACCCCTTAGTTGCTTCTTTGAGTCTGCAATATAACCTAGAAGTTGTTAATAACAACGTCACCCTTACAATTCGACCCAGTGGCGACCAAGCTGGGTTACGCACTGTTAATATTCAATCAACTGGAGGTATTTTTATTTACTAAATTCTGATTTAGTTAGTCACAGGTGCGTCAGTTACAGCCTGTTCAGAAATCATCTGATCACCTCTCAAAGTCCCTCTCCCTCTCTGGGATCCAGATTTAGGGTGAGGGCAATGTATTAAGCGACTGGTGAACAAGCTGTACAGCCTTTGCTGACGCACCCAACCCGTTATTAATAGCTGTCAATTATCCCGTGTTCAAATCGTGAAAATACCTTTGGGATTGACTGATAATAATGGTCGTCTTTGCAATCCTTCTTGGTGTATAATATCATTAGCCGCCAATAAGCCACTACTAACCGCCCTTTCCATTAAACCACAGGGAAAAGGCATTTTTACCCAATCTCCCGCAAATTGGAGATTAGGGACACCAGAATCAGTGCAAGGGCGATCGCTATAACTACCCGGTGGATAGCCAGAAAAGTTCTTTTGATTGACTAATTCTCGATGTAATAGAGTGGCGTTTTGCAGTTCAGGGACGATTTCATATAGTTCTTTTTCAAAGGTGGTTAGCAACGCTGATTGAGTAGGGAAATCCGCTTCTTTATAACAGTATGCGTGCAGTTCTACCACACTTCCTCCCGTTTGTTGATGCCATTGTTGATAAGTTTCTTGAATGCGATGATATAGGGTGATACTATCGGTTAATTTATAACCCGATACCGAGGTAAAATCGCTATGTTCCCAGGGGAAATCTCGGTCAAACCAGAATCGACACACCGCAAAAGGGTCAGCGATCGCCAATTTTTCGATTTGTTGTTGAACCTTCCGGTTAACATCCCCTATAGACAGGGAAAATAAAGATTTAACCCCCGGAACATCAGTAGCAAATATGTAATAGTCTGCTGCTAAACTAATCGTCGATTGTGTAACATATGTAACGGAAAGTTGAGAAGCCGCCATTTTAGAGTAGTGCGAGCTTACCTCCTGTTTTAGCTCCCTATTATCCCCCCTACCTTTGGGGGGTTTGTTGGTTTGAGCAATTAACTGTAGGCGAGTAGTGTCATATTTGAGAACCTTAAATCGGGGTAAATCCTGTTGAGTCGGACCCGAAATCACCCGACCTTGTTGATCATAAATAGCGCCATGACAGGGACAGTAAAAACGTCCATCAGACTCCTGATTCACAGTACAACCTTGGTGAGTACAGGTGAGGGAAATCGCTTCCGTTTTATCGGGGTTAACAGCATAAACTTCATCCGCAGCGCCAAAATATTCCCCAGTGTTTCCTAAACTGACATGACGATTTACCCAAAAAGGTGCTGACCCATGACGGTCTCCGGTGGTGTAGGTGAGGGAGTCAATTTTTCCATCTCGCCATTTCACCTCAGAAACTACCCCTCCGGTGATAATTTTACCCCCTTTGGCAATAATTGCATCGGCTATGGGTTGGACGAGACTGCTACCCATATCTTCGCGGGTCCCGTTAAAGGCTAGTCCTTCTGGGTTCCCGAAAAAGTAGAAATGGAAAAACTGCATTAGTTCTCCGGCGCTAAGAGAATCCGGCGCATTTAGGCTAGACTTAGCGAAGGGGAGAAAGTACAGGTCGTAAAGACCTTGGGGAAATTCTCCCTTTACCCAGTCGCTGACGGAGATCTGATCGAGTCTTTCAAAGCTGTCGGGAATGGCGAAACCACCAATTTCTCGGAAAACTTCCCAGTGTTGGCGTTTGGTGAGGTTAATTCCCCACCGGAGTCGGTTGGGTGATGCGATCGCTAAATCTACTATATTCCAGGGAAAGGCTGAATGATTGGGGCGAAACACTTCCGGCTCATAAGTGTTATTTCTCAGAACTACCGAGTAGAATTTAAGAGATAAAAAATTATCTCTGATGTGGAGTTCCTCAATGATGCGGTTGAGGTTATAATACTGGGGGAAAAACCCGTGGAACCCATGTTCCATCATAAACGTCTGGTTTCCTACCTGAATCGGCCAACTGGCAATTTTGCCACCGAGTTGGGGCGCGCGTTCCAATAAGGTCACTGCAAACCCCCGTTGGCTGAGTTCGTAGGCACAGGCTAAACCTGCTAATCCGGCACCGACTACAACAACTTTTTTAGGGTTGTTTAAAGTATAGGGAAGGGCAATTGAGTCTTTTTGGGCGATCGTAGGTTGGGTTTTTTTGAATCGGGAATAGCCTAGGATTCCACCAGCTATACTGACTCCCAAAATCTTGATAGCTTGTCTGCGAGAAATAGATGGCAAATTTAGTAATTGATGAAATTCAGGCATTGGCAACTAATTAGTTGATTGAGATTAAGATTACCAGTCCCAGTGCTATAATCAGCAGTTGGGGTGGAGTTTAAACGGCTATTTGATAGATCATAACACGCAGTCTAAATTTTAGTCAGTCGGATTTCAAGATTTGCTGATTCTTGTTGTTTAAGTTAAGGGTGTCTCTACAAAAACCATCAAAAGCTATTACTGAAGGTTGATTGATTTCGACCGATAGGATTGTGCTTGATTAACAAAAAGTGAGTTTTTGTATGATAAATAACCCTCCGAAAACTGTGCTGGTTGCTCAAATCTCGAAGCCACAGCAAATGATTTGGAATTTAATCTTGTCTTCTCAAGGTCTATCAGTTTACAACTACCATAAATCATCACATTTAAAGTTCTTTTTGCAGAAAAAAGCTCGAGAAAACCAGCTACCAGATTTATGTATAGTTGATGTCATGTATTTTATCAGGCAAGAAGAAAGCCCCTATGAATTTTGTCGTTGGTGTGATTTAAACTATCCCGAAGTTGAAGTTATTTTAACTCATGAAACCGCCCCAAAAGTATCACAAGCAGAACGTCTTTGGGCTATCAAACAAGGGGCGCAGGATTTATTACCCGGATTTCCCGCCCTACACTTACGGGCAGAAATTATTTTAGGATTACAACGAGTTTTAGAAGTGCTGGATTTACTACCTATTGACCAAATAGAATTAGGTTATGTATTCACCAAAATCCAGAAAATCATGTTTAATTACCATCAGTTAGACAGATTAAATATGGGATAATTCATGATAATTGAAAATAGATGTCAACCCGTAGCGTCAGATAGGGATAATTATCATCAAGGGAGGAAATGGATTTCTGACGCACCATGGCGATCGCTGTGCTGCGTCAGGCCCAAATTTTCCGGTTAGGATTGAGAGAGTCGGCTTCTGACGCTACGCAGTCCGCTGGCTATGGGACTGTGGGACATGGGTTTACAAGCAATAAGGAATATAGACAAAATCTGTAACCAAGAATACAATGGAGGGTGAGACCCCCCATGATAATTGACATGGAACGTATAAATAAATGGAACATAAATGATCCGAAACGCTCCAATGTTCCCCTGTAATTTCTAACTGTGCCGACTAGATGCAATTAACCGGAGTATCGCGAATTGTGAATAACCAGCCCACACAATCTTTTTCATCCCAGGAGGCGGCATCAGTTAGCAATGGCTATAATTGTGGCTATAATTCTATGTATAGTGCAGCAGTTCCAGGGAGATCAGGAGATATACTATTTAATCAACTGATGGCATCAATGCCGACAGCGATCGCTATGGTCGATCGCCAAATGTGCTATGTGGCTATATCCCAGTACTGGCAAGACCAGTATAGTGATAGCCAAATTTCCGACAATTTACTGGGTGTATCCCATTATCAGCTATTTCCGAACTTACCAGATCGTTGGCATGAGAACGCGGAGGCATCTTTAGCAGGAACCTTAGACAGTTGGGAATTAGAAACCTGTCTGAGCCTGAGTGATGGTAGCATAGAATGGGTGAAATGGGTTGTCAGGCCTTGGAAAACGGAAACCGGGGCGATCGCTGGTTTAATCCTGTCCTTAGAAGCCATTACCGCATCAAAACAGTTAAAGGATACCCTACAACTGACCCAATTGGCGATGGATAGGGCGGCGGATGCGGTATTGTGGATTACCCTTGATGGTAGGTTATGCTATGTTAATGACACTGCCTGTAGGTTATTAGGCTATTCCCGGGGGGAATTACTAAAACTGAAAATCTACGATATTGATCCTGACCTATCCCCAACTATCTGGTCTGTCCAGTGCGAGGATATTCGCCATAAAGGTTCGCTGACTTTTGAATCACGCCATAGTTGTCGCCATGGCGTAATTTGTCCCGTGGAAGTCAATGTTAACTATTTAGAGGTTAAACCCTCAGATATTGATATTAAGGTTAATACTGCCATACAAACAGGCGATCGCCATTCTCCCACCTTACCGTTAATCTGTTGGTTTGCCAGAGATATCTCCGAACGTCAAGTGGCTTCCTCAGTCATTACCGAGTCGCGCGACCAACTCGAAGCTGTTTTAAATGCGGTACCAGGGTTAGTGTCTTGGGTAGGTTCAGACCTGAGATATTTAGGGGTTAATCAACACCTAGCTAATGCTTATGGTGTACCGACCCATCAATTCATCGGTAAAGAGGTAGGTTTTCTGCAAACCAGCCCAGAATTTAATGAATTTGTCTATGCTTTTTTTGATAGGAATAACTGGACAAGTTCTCGGGAAATTACTGCTAATGTTAAGGGTGAACCACGCACCTATTTAATTGTAGCTCAAAAATATCATCGGGGCGCGGCGGCGGTATTTGTCGGGTTAGATATTACCGAACGCCGTAATATGGAAATGGCGCTGCGACTAAGTGAGGAACAGGAAACTCGCCGCCGCAACGAGTTAGAAGCGGCTTTAGTACAGTTAAAACGCGCCCAAACCCAATTAGTGCAAACTGAAAAGATGTCTTCTCTGGGACAATTAGTAGCAGGAATTGCTCACGAAATTAATAATCCGGTTAATTTCATTTTTGGTAATCTGGGTCATGGATATAAGTATATTGAGGATCTACTGAGATTGGTAGATTTATATAACGAGTATTATCCAGAAACCCCGGAGGAAATTGAGGAAGAAATGGAGGAAATAGGTCTTGATTTTATCAAGATAGATTTACCCAAAATGTTTGAATCTATGCAGGTGGGGGCGGAACGCATTAGGGACGTGGTGCGATCGCTGCGTGTATTTACCCGTCTAGATGAATCCCAAATGAAGGAGGCGAATATTCATGAAGGCTTGGATAGTACCTTGCTGATTTTGCAAAATCGCCTACAGGCTAAGGGAGGGCGAGGGAGTATTAAATTAGTCAAAGACTATGGATATTTACCGTTAATCGAGTGTTATCCCGGACAATTAAATCAGGTATTTATGAATCTAATCACCTACCATATAGATCGGCTAGAAATGGCGATGGTAGGAGGCGATCGCATGGTTGATCCTACCCTGTCAGTCAGCACTACCATAGTGGAGGAGAAAGACAGAAAAAGGGTAATGATTTCCATAGCTGATAATGGTCCAAGTTTAAGCCCAGATGAATTTCAGCAGGTATTTGAACCATTATTAGCCGCGCCTACTTTTGGTCAAACAACCGCCCTAGGATTGTCTATAGCCCATCACCTAGTAGTTGAAAAGCATGGTGGTGAACTGGCTTGTGTTTCCCAACCCCAAGGCGGCTTGGAGTTCAGAATATATATACCGCTGAAGTCTAACTAGAGAACTTGGTGGGTGTAGGCGTGTTGTTTAACGTTATCTTCCGCGCTAACAATTCGTTCAGAATTAAGTAGGCGTTTGCGTTCGGTGGAAAAGTTCAATTTCTCGAAGGTAGTCCCGACTGAAATATGAGACTTAGCCACCTCACGGCGTTTGTAGGTACGCGCGGCGGCGATGGTACGTTCTCTAAAGTCGTCACAGAGTTGAGTTTCTGGGCTGAAGGCTTCAGGAAGTGTGACAGACTCATCGGTGAGTAAAGTTCCCAGGGTGACAGCAGAGGCGATTTGATAGGAGGTAGGAATACCCTTGATAATCGCTTCTAAGGCGGCTGAGGGGATGGGTTCGGCGATCGTAACCGGTTGGACTTCCCCATCTTCTTTAATAAAGCAGTGGGCTAAACCAATAACAATGTAATCATCACCTGTCAAATCAGGAGCATCGGAAAGTGTAGTTGCAGAAGTCATAGTTATTTGGCGATAAATTTAGCAACAGCTATAGAATATTTTGCCACACAAGTGGCAACGGACAATTGAGGTGAGCTATTGCCTCATGCTATCAGCGATTTGGTGATAACCGTCAGCGATCGCCAACTTGGCGCGTAATAAGCCAATACTAGCCCCAGGACAAATCCATTGTAACGTTTCCGGTGTAAATCTATCCAATAGGACCTGCACACTGCGAACTTGTCTCGACCAGTGAAAAGTTTTAGCAGTTCGTAGGGGGACTGGCTTACCCTTAGCATCAGGTAACAAATGGCGACCGGAAAACAAGATCCCGCCATACTGGGAAGTATAAACACAGGAGGAACCGGGAGAATGTCCAGGAGTCCAAATCACCATAATCTCTGGAGTTAGGGAAAATTCCCTTTCAAAAGATATGACCTCAGCTTCTGGTAACAGATAGGCTTCCTGTTCCTGACACAAAATTTGACAGTCAGTAGCTTTCTGAATTTCCCTAGCTTTACCCATACCGCCGCGATGGGTGATCACTAACCACTTTAGCCCCCCCTGTTGCTGGATAAACTCTTGTTCAGTTTCTGTCCAAGGCGGAGAATCGATCAAGATATTACCTGAGTTTTCTACAATGAAGTAAGCTGTCCCACCCAGAGTATCTCGGTTTGGTGAAAATCCATAAATTGTTTCAAAAATAGGTTTCGGTGGTTTGGTTGTAGACTGCTGCTGGGCCATTACGCTGTTTCCACTGGTGTTCCTATGGGCCATTTTTGAATCTCAACGAGTTATCGGTAAACTATACCAGATCCTTTTTTGTGGTTTCCCTGATTCCCGGTTACGGTGTTCCCTGCGATCAAAATATCATTATGCTTTTATTGCTACTAATTCTAGGACTTGTCACTTATTTGGTTTTGCGTCAAAGTGTCACCCGCATTACCAGGACTCCCGTGTGGATCTTGTGGTTGGTGATGATGGCACCTGCTTTCATCTGGACTGGCTGGGTGATAATTTATGGCAAACAGACCCCGATTCCGGCTTTACTGGTGATTATTCCATTTATTGTCTGTCCTTGTCTATATTGGGTTTTGGTGCATATTGGCCGCCAGTATCCTACCCCAGAAGATGCCGGAAGTGAAACAGATTCTTCTGTCTCAGAAACTACCAAAACTCCAGAACCTGTGTCACCTATCAGCCAGAGTGAGGAGACTAAATTAAGGGCTTGTTTCCCTTGGTCGGTGTTTCCGTTGCATGATGTGGAATATCGACCCCAGGCGGTGATTTGTCGGGGTCAATTGCGATCGCAACCTGATATAGCTTATCAAACCGTAAGAGAGAAAATTGAGGCAAATTTTGGCGATCGCTTTTTGGTAATATTCCAACGAGACTTATCTGATAAACCCCTATTCGCCCTTGTCCCTAATCCCCAACGTCACCCCGACGCTCCTCCCAAATCTGATCAAGACCTGCTGAGTCAGCCTCTGTTAGCCTTGGCGCTAATGGTGATTACCCTGTTTACAACTACTGTCGCGGGAAGCACAATTATGGGAATATCAAATCAGGATTGGCAGGATGATCCTTCCCTATTGTTGACGGGGTTTCCCTATGCTGTCGCTTTAATGGCGATTTTGGGGGTTCATGAGTTATGCCACTACTTGACCGCTAGACACCATCAGATTCAGGTAACCCCTCCCTATTTTATTCCAGTTCCCTTTTTTCTGGGAACTTTTGGCGCTTTTATTCAAACGCGATCGCCATATCCCCACCGCCGCGCTTTATTTGATGTCAGTGTGGCTGGTCCCTGGGCTGGTTTACTGGTGACTATTCCTTTATTATTCTGGGGATTTGCTCATTCGGAAGTCGTCGATATTGTGCCTGATCAGTCGGGAATTTTGACCTTCAATGCCCTCAATCCTAGGTTTTCGATGTTTTTGGCTATCTTGGCAAAACTGGCTTTAGGAGATGCTTTAAGCCGGGATATGGCTATCAGTTTGCACCCGGTGGCGATCGCTGGATATATAGGCTTGGTAGTTTCCGCTTTTAATTTACTCCCTATTGGTCAATTAGATGGAGGCCACATGGTTCATGCTATGTTTGGTCAGCGCCTCAGTCTAATTATTGGTCAAATTACCCGCTTTTTGATGTTATTCGTGGCTTTAATTCAGTCGGAATTTATGATTTTAGCCATCCTGCTATTCTTTTTACCCCTTAATGATGAACCAGCCCTTAATGATGTTAGTGAAGTTGATGATGTCCGAGATATCATCGGATTGATGACTTTAGGCGTTTTACTAACAATTATTTTACCTATGCCTCGCCTATTGGCTCAACTTTTGAATTAACCACCATTCACCACAATTCCTAAAGTTACACCCCATTAAGACAGGTCGAGGGGCCTGGTCATACTGTTCACTATTTGGCTCACCCGATCGCATTACCTAAAATGGTGAGGGCAGATGTCAAGTTTTGTCTGATCATCAAGATGGATGGAAAAAATTAAGAAAACTGACAGCAGGCAGATATGTCATCCGAACAATTCCCGGTGTTCGATGATGCCTAATTTACGGTTGGTGTGATTTGAGAAAGTGGGTAATAAACCCACAATAGTTGCTATACTAAGATGGTTGCTTGGAGTGAAAAAAGATGTTAAAACTAAGTCAATGGAAAGGTTTGCTGGTGGTAGCTACTTGTGCGATCGCTTCTCCGGCATGGTTTGCTAGTCAAGGTATAGCCCAGTCTGGGTCAGTAGTTTATCAAAATATTTCTGAACAATACATGGCTATGAATCACCCCATTGCAGATAGTAGCTGGAAACTCTCATTTTGGAGTCAAGCTGATAGGTTAGTTGATGTGGTTGCTGGTAGTGAAATCACTCTAGCTTTTGACCAAAATGGAATTAGTGGTTCGGCGGGATGTAATCGTTTAATGGCAGGCCATAAAGTCCATGATAATCGCCTAGAAATAAGTGCCGTAGGTAGCACGAGAATGGCTTGCGAAGAAGCCTTAATGAGCCAAGAGTTCCAATTTGTTAAAGCCTTAGAAGGTGTGCAAGAATTTCGGGTCAATGGTGATAATTTAATCATGAATTACCAAAATGATTCGGGGTCGGGTTTTATGGTGTTTAGCAAGTATGATGAACCTAGTGTTAACTCCATGTTAAATAAGCCGTGGCGGTTGTTGTTTTGGACAAAATCTGACTCCATGATTGATTTAGTCGCTGATAGCAAAGTCACCCTAGAGTTTGCCGAAAATAGCATTTCTGGAACTGGTGGCTGTAATCGTTTAATCGGTGGTTATGAGGTCAAAGAACAGCAACTAGAAATTAACACCTTAGCCTCAACTTCCATGGCTTGTGAACCAGAGTTAATGACTCAGGAATCAGAGTTTATTCAGGCTTTAGAAGGCGTGCAAGAGTTTCGGGTAAATGGTAATAATTTGGTGATGACCTTCCAAAACGCATCAGGTTCAGGTATCATGGTATTTGAGCATGATAATTGAGTAAGGATAATTGATAATTAGGCGGTTAATTTGACATCAACCGCCACCAAGAAACCTGGTTGATCTGTTAGCAATTATTTGCCACGGTCAAGTTCTTGGCTGAGTAGGGTCTAAAAATTGGGGACGGGTTGATAAACCCTGTCCCTAGCCCCTAGTCCCCGTTTCAGCAAAATTACGGCTATCCTTACTGCATTATTGCTAGAGTAGCGATAGAGTAGGGATAGGCAAAATACACAAAAGTTTACAAATCTTGGTGGTGTGATGTTCCTCCTGCACGGATCAAAAGCACACCCCAGGGTTAGCTAAGTACAATAGCTGGACGGGAAAAGCACAAATGTTTGAATATTTTTCAGATAAAGCGATCAAGGCCGTGATGCTGTCTCAGGAAGAGGCGCGACGTTTGGGACATAACTTCGTCGGGACTGAACAACTGCTACTGGGTATTATTGGGGAAGGAACCAGTATCGCCGCCAAGGTACTCTCAGACCAAAACCTAAACTTGGATAATACCCGCCGTGAGATAGAATCTATTATTGGGCGCGGTTCTGGTTTGATGCCACCAGAAATTCCGTTTACGCCTCGCGCCAAGAGGGTCTTTGAGTCGGCGATGAAAGAGGCTAGGCAGTTAGGCAATAATTATATTGCGCCAGAACATATATTGCTAGGCCTGTTGCAAGATGAAGAAGGCGTAGCAGCCAAGGTTCTGGAAAACTTCGGTATTGAGCGCCGACAATTGCGGACAGAATTGATTAAAAATTTAGGGGAGGAAGTCCCCGCCTCAGCCGGGGGAAACTCCCGCAGTCAGAGTCGTAAAACGGCGACCCTTGATGAGTTTTCTACTAACTTGACTCAGTTGGCAGCTCAAGGAAAGCTAGATCCTATTGTAGGACGCGATCGCGAAATAGAACGGGTGATTCAAATACTCGGTCGCCGTACCAAAAACAACCCGGTGCTAATTGGTGAACCGGGGGTTGGTAAAACAGCGATCGCAGAAGGACTCGCTCAACGTATTATTAATGGAAATGTGCCGGAACTTCTGGAAAATCGCCAAGTGGTGAGCCTGGAAATGGGAACTCTGGTGGCGGGAACCCGTTTCCGGGGAGAGTTTGAAGAACGACTCAAAAAAATTGTTCAGGAAATTAAGGCTAATGGCAATATTATCCTATTAATTGACGAAATCCATACCCTGGTGGGAGCGGGAGCCATTGAGGGAACTATGGATGCGGCTAATATGCTCAAACCGGCTTTAGCAAGGGGAGAATTGCAGTGTATCGGCGCAACGACTCTGGATGAATACCGGAAGTATATTGAGCGTGATGCCGCCTTAGAACGCCGATTTCAGCCGGTAATGGTGGGAGAACCTAGCGTTGAGGAAACTATCGAGATTCTATTTGGGTTGCGATCGGCTTATGAACAACACCACCGCTTGACTATTTCTGATGAGGCGGTTTTGGCGGCGGCGAAACTATCTCACCGCTATATTAGCGATCGCTTTCTTCCTGATAAGGCGATCGATTTAATTGATGAAGCTGGCTCGCGGGTGAGGGTGATGCACTCTAAGTTACCCCCAGAAGTGCGAGATCTGAAAGTGGAACTGTCCGACATTGTTAAACAAAAAGATGTCGCTGTTCAAGTTCAGGATTTCGATAAGGCTGGAGAATTGCGCGATCGTGAATTGAAATGCAAAGACCAAATTGAAGCCGCTTCCCAAGTGGAAACCAGCATCAAAACTAACTTAATTGTTACCGAAGAAGATATCGCCGATGTCCTCTCAGCCTGGACAGGAATTCCCGTCACTAAAATGACTGAATCTGAGTCCTATAAACTGATGCACATGGAAGATACCCTACATCAGCGCCTGATAGGTCAACATGAGGCTGTGAGCGCCGTTTCCCGCGCTATTCGTCGCGCCAGGGTGGGACTGAAAAACCCCAACCGACCGATCGCCAGCTTTATCTTTTCCGGTCCGACCGGGGTGGGAAAAACCGAACTAACCAAGGCTTTGGCTTATTACTTCTTTGGTTCCATGGAAGCGATGATCCGTTTGGATATGTCGGAGTTTATGGAACGCCACACGGTTTCTAAGTTGATTGGTTCCCCTCCCGGTTTTGTCGGCTATGATGAGGGTGGACAACTGACGGAGGCGGTGCGTCGTCGTCCCTATACGGTGATTCTGTTTGACGAAATCGAAAAGGCTCACCCCGATGTCTTTAATATGCTATTGCAGATTTTGGAGGATGGACGGTTGACTGATGCTAAAGGTCGCACGGTCAGTTTCAAAAATACTCTGATTATCATGACTTCCAATATCGGCTCGAAGGTGATAGAAAAGGGTGGCGGCGGTCTGGGTTTTGAGTTTGAGCAATCACAGGAAGAGGCTCAATATACTCGGATTCGCAATTTGGTTAATGAGGAGTTGAAACAGTATTTCCGACCGGAGTTTATTAACCGTCTCGATGAGATTATTGTTTTCCGTAAGTTGACCAAAGATGAGGTTAAACAGATTGCTGATATCCTGTTGGAGGAAGTGTTTGCTCGCTTGCGGGATAAGGAGATTGTCCTGGAAGTTAGCGATCGCTTTAAAGATCATATTGTTGAGGTGGGATATGATCCTAATTATGGCGCTCGTCCCCTCCGTCGTGCGATTATGAATCTGTTAGAAGATGTCCTAGCGGAAACCATGCTATCCGGTACACTTAAACCGGGTGATCAGGCTTTGGTAGACTTGGATGATGATGGACAGGTAAAAGTTCTCACTGGCGAAGAACGTCTGCGTCGGCTTCCTGAATATGCCACTACTAACGGCTAAGTAGTTGATTTTTGGAGACAAGGAATTATCCCTTGTCTCTAATTTAGCCATGGATTTTACCGGACTTCAATAATGCGATCGTCATCAGATTTACAAATGCGATCGCATTTCTACACAATCTTACAGTTGCTTCCTCCGACTTCCCTATATCCCTTCTTATCTGGGTTTATCTGGGTGTTTCCCATTCTTTCCCTAGACAATTTTACCGATTCACCGTCGCCTAATACTCATCGGTACAGTCCAAGACCTCAACCCCTATAATCTAATTAGGGCAGACATCATCATAGTGATACTAGCATATCAACCTCCAAATAGTCAACATATTAATCCTAAATTTCCACATCTGATTTTAGCCAACCCACTCAAAGGAGGCGACATGGTAACCGAGATTCAAACCACTCCCCAAACCCCAATTATCTACCCCGAAAGCGACGGTCAACCTATGGCAGAAAACACCGAACAATTCCGCTGGATTGTCACCATTCAAGGAGGGATTGATGCCCTCTTTAAAGATGACCCTAACGTATTTGTAGCCGGAGATTTACTCTGGTATCCCGTAGAAGGCAACAATAAACTGCGAGTAGCTCCAGATGTGATGGTAGCCATAGGAAGACCCAAAGTTAAACGGGGGTCTTATTTGCAATGGGAAGAAGATGATATCGCCCCCCAAGTAGTTTTTGAGGTATTATCTCCCGGTAATACCTTAACCGAAATGGCGAAAAAGCTGGACTTTTATCAGCGTTATGGAGTGGAAGAATACTATATATATGACCCCGATAAAATCGATGTCTGTGGTTGGATTCGCACAGAGAATCAACTGACATTAATTGACACCATAAAAGGCTGGATTTCTCCCCGGCTAGGGGTGAGATTTGAAATCTCGGAGTCGGGGTTAGAATTGTATCGTCCCGATGGTCGTAAATTCTCGACTTATATTGAGTTAGAGAGCGATCGCCAAAAAGCAGAAGAACGCGCCCAACAGGAAACAGAACGCGCCCAACAGCAGGCAGAACGCGCCCAACAAGCCGAAGAACGCGCCCAACAGCAGGCAGAACGCGCCCAACAGGAAGCAGAACGCGCCCAACAGGAAGCAGAACGCGCTAACCGCCTGGCGGAAAGACTGCGGGAATTAGGTATTGACCCTGATACTATGTAAGGGAAAAAGTTGAACCACTTTATGCACAGAACTCACCCCAAGGAGGCCACATGGTAACAGAGATTAAAACCACTGCCCAAACCCCAATTATCTACCCCGAAAACGACGGTCAACCTATGGCAGAAAACACCGAACAATTCCGCTGGATTGTCACCATTCAAGGAGGGATTGATGCCCTCTTTAAAGATGACCCTAACGTATTTGTAGCCGGAGATTTACTCTGGTATCCCGTAGAAGGCAACAATAAACTGCGAGTAGCTCCAGATGTGATGGTAGCCATAGGAAGACCCAAAGTTAAACGGGGGTCTTATTTGCAATGGGAAGAAGATGATATCGCCCCCCAAGTAGTTTTTGAGGTATTATCTCCCGGTAATACCTTAACCGAAATGGCGAAAAAGCTGGACTTTTATCAGCGTTATGGAGTGGAAGAATACTATATATATGACCCTGATAAAATCGATGTCTGTGGTTGGATTCGCACAGAGAATCAACTGACATTAATTGACACCATAAAAGGCTGGATTTC
>NZ_JBIMLI010000041.1:17547-35377 GCF_051859755.1 Limnospira sp. | reverse complement strand
CCGACAGTCCCGGACGAAGCCAGAAATAAACATCAAGATCCGGCTATGTCCGGTTTTGTTTAAGTTTTATAGAGCAGATTTGATCATGTCTCAAAAGAACGAAACAGCCATTCTGATTGTAGCCTTGCTGCTTACCGGAGGATTATTAGCCGTGGGGTATTTTGCCTTTACCCAGTGGCAATCACAAACAGAGGCAGGTATGACAACATCTCCCACTTCCCCAACAGCTAGGAATGACTCCCGACCTAGGGCGATTAGTGGTGGGCAACAGTTATTGGTTGCCAGCACAACTTCCCCCGCTAAACAAGAGGGAATTGAGGCGATCGCTGCCGGAGATTATTCTAGGGCTGTTTCCCAGTTGGAAGCCTCCCTACAGCAAAATCGCAATGATCCAGAAGCCCTAATTTATCTCAATAATGCCCGCATTGGTGCTGGACAGTCCCATACAATAGCCGTTTCTGTTCCTATCACTACCGCAGAAAATGCAGCCCAGGAAATCCTGCGGGGAGTAGCCCAGGCTCAAAATGAAGTTAACCAAGCCGGGGGTATTAACGGCGTTCCCCTGCGGGTGCTGATTGCTGATGATGCTAATAACCCTAGTGTCGCTGAACAAGTGGCTCAGTCTCTAGTCGCAGATGACCAGGTTTTGGGAGTCGTGGGGCATTTTGCTAGTGATGTGACTTTGGCTGCATCCCCCATTTATGAAAGGGGTCAATTGGTGGCGATTTCTCCCACCAGTACCTCGATGCAGTTATCTAGGGCGGGGAATTTCATTTTTCGGACTGTTCCCAGCGATCGCTTTACCGCTAATACCCTGACTAAATATATGGTAGATACCCTGAATCTGAACCAGGCGGCTATTTTTTATAACCAGGATAGTAGTTATAGTCGTTCCCTCAAAGATGAGTTTACTACCGCTTTATATGGAGATGGCGGCGCAGTCGTCGCAGAGATTAATCTGGCTGAGGGGAATTTTAATAGCTTTGATGCCGTAGAATCAGCTACGCGACAGGGTGCAGAGGCGATCGTATTATTGGCTAATACCGAAACTGTTAGTCAGGCTTTACAGGTGGTGCGTGTTAATGCTAGAAACTTACCTGTGTTGGGGGGAGATAGTCTCTACAGACCTGAAGTTTTACAGGTCGGAGGCGATAGTGAAGGCATGGTGGTCGCTATTCCCTGGCATATTCTTAGCCACACTAATTCCGCGTTTCCAGACGCGGCGACTCAGTTATGGGGTGGTGATATTAACTGGCGGACTACTATGGCTTATGATGCCACTAAAGCCTTGATTGCTGGTATTTCTGGAGATTCTAGCCGCCAGGGAGTCCAAAGGACACTATCAGAACCCGGTTTTTCCCCTAAGGGGGGTGGCGGAAATATCCGTTTTTTACCTTCTGGCGATCGCAACCAAGCCGCAGAATTGGTTAAGGTTGAACCCGGAAGGCGATCGGGATTGGGTTATGATTTTGTGCCACTTCCTTGATGTTAACCCCGTGCGTTTTTCGGTATAATTTACTGATAGCATAGTTTGGGCATAGTCATCAATAACAAACAAGGAGATGGGGGTTGTTTGGTCGCCAACTGATTTCTTTTCTATCATTATCTGGGTTCCGACCAAAATCTGATCTCGACAGAAAGGTTTGGCGATCGCATTTTCGGCTATTCATTGATAGGGCGATCGCTATCTTAATTCTCGCCAACCTCAGCTTAGTAGTTTTTGACTTTATCTACCTCAAAAACCGCCATTTATATATACGCATCGATGATTATCGCCAACAAATATCTAACACTCCCCAAAGGCAATATTTACAACTCGTAGATAATCTCCAGATCATCCTAGAACAGGAAGGCTTAAACTCTCCCCAAGTTGACCCTATCTTATCCGAAATTAGACAATCTAGCATCGAAATTCTCATAAAACAACCACCATTTCGGGTTCAAGACTCCCACGGAACTTTAGCAGTTATTAATAACCGACTCCGGGAACATCTCAACACCGATGACCTAGAAACAGCCATCAATACCTTTTGGAGTCGAGCATATTTCACTGATAATGGTTGGGAAAATTCCCTGAGATTTTTTAATATCAATTTACGACATCTATTTACACTATATGAACCCCAATTAAGCTATGATATAATTAAGGGAGTCGAAGCCTATCGACCCTCCCAAAGCTATCTGATGATTGTAGCAGACCTGAAAGCCATCTTAGAATATGAGGGTTTAGAATCCCCTCAAGTTGAACCCTTATTACAGCAGCTTCAGCAACTCAGCACTGAGATGATAGACCGCAGTTATATCCCCCAAATTGACAACACTTTAGGGTTAATCACTCATATCAAATATAGGATGGTCGAACATATCCACAGTGGCGATCCATCCACGACTAATCACTTAACACCCACCTTAAAATTTTTGTATTCAATGAGGGTATTAAGTATCCTCGCACCCGAAGTTATTTGGGTAGATCAGTCCTCAAGAGAAGCCTTTAGCACCTTCTGGAGTCTTGATAACTTCAGCCAAAAAGGATGGGAAACAGAACTAGATTTTTTTGACAGTCAAATAGCTAGTTTAATGCGTCAGATGTATTTCCGCCACCTGGGAATAAATGGCGAATTTATCGACCGTTTTTGGCTAGTTGATTTCCCTTGGGTAATCGTTTTTTGGCTGATTTTTCTCGTGGAACTCTCCTTTATTCGTCGTCGCCATCCCCAACTAGGGTTATGGCCATGTATTAGGATGATCTGGTATGACCTATTTTTACTGATTGGGGTTATTCGCCTAATTCGGATAATTCCAGTTATCATTCACTTAGAAAGAGCCAAATTACCTAATATGGCTACACTGAGGGCTCAAATTAAACTCAAAGTTATTGCTAGTTTTGGGAATGAATTAATCCAGGTAGTAGTTAACCAAAGCATTAGCCAACTCAAAGCAACTGTCAGCAGCGGAAAACTGCGAAAAATGATTTTTAAATCTCAACAAAAATCGATGAGTATCACCAAGCCAGAGAGTCCGAGTCAAGTCAAAGTAATTAGCCAACAATTATTAAAAGTTACTGCTTGTCATGTTTTACCAGAAATTCAACAGGACTTAGAAGCCTATCTTCATTATCAGGTCAGTCAGTCTGTTAAACAATCAGGAATTTATCGCCGTTTACAGAAAATTCCGGTGATTCGGAAACTTCCTGAACAGGTGAGTGATAATCTGGTCAAACGCATCGCCGCCCTTATCTCCCAGCAGCCACTAAAATCCTATTATGCCTCACAAAATAAACAACCAGATCCCATCGCGCAAGAATTGCAACAGCGATTAGTTAACCGTTTTTTAGATGTGTTACGTTCCGAACTCAAAAATAATGAGACTATCCAAGAAGTAGAATATATTTTAATTGACTTTTTAGACCAAGCCAAAATCAATAACGTTGAATCCGCACCACCGGACCCCGACACTCCGGCGCTAAAACCCGCACACTTCCCAGATGAATTTGACTAAAATCGGATGTTTGCAATATTACCGCTGCCACCAAAATCGATAATTATTATCGTTTAGCAATGCGTCAATTTGACTTTAATAAAGAATTGGAGGTGCTATGGCTTTTCGCTAAAATTGGATATTTTTTTTAAAAAAAAGTACCATCAAAACCTCAATATCCCACATTACAGTCTATTTATTTTCTCCATAAGATGCTATGAGATATTGGGTAAATCAATATACTTAATAGCTATTATGCTTTAGTTAGTAGCGTTAATTTTAACCCTGATGGTAATCGGATAGTTTCAGCTTCTGCTGACGGAACCGTTAAACTTTGCAAGGCGGAAAATATCGATGAATTATTAAATCGCGACTGTGACTGTCTCCGTCCATCAGATTTAACCGATAATTGTAAAAATATCTCCAATTAAATTTTGGTGATGAACATGAAATTCTTGCCTATACTATACAAAAAAATGCGATCGCTTGCTGATATTTATTCACAATAATTTATTTTTAATGAAGGATAAGTATAGATCCATCTGCCATGACCAATTTCAGCATTGTGAAAACCATTTTTTTGCAAAAAAATGACGAAAGATTTAGCTTTAGATACCTGATAAAAAGAAGCGACCTGAATTTTATTTACTTCCGGGTCGTGCCAAGCATCACAACAAAATTTTCTGCGAATATTTTGTAAATTTATGTAGCTATATTCAACCCAAATTGGATACCATACATTAGCGCCTCCAGCCGTGAAATCTCCGCAGCTATTGAGGGGAAATTGGTAATTTGTTGATTCCATATTTGGGATATTCTCCATAGACGAATAGCTGGGTATATTTTGATATACTAAAACAGAGGAAAATAAAGACATTAAAAATAAAAATTGATAAGTAGGAAATAATGGTTTTATGGTGATACATTTACTGACAACAATAGGACTGATTACAGCTAAAATGATGATGAAAAATATAATGATTATTTTATCAAAACTATATTCACGCCAATGGGTTAATATCTGGTAAAAATCAAATTTATCATTTTTTATATTAAAAAAATAAGTGATACCACTTAAAGCAATAAAAATATTAACAATTGTTAACAATAAACCCGCAATCCAATATGCTAACTTTTTCCAAAAATTACCCAATCCCAAGTATTGGTAAAGTTTTCTACTTTCCAGAAAAAAACAGATTATGGTTCCTGATACGATGGCTGATATCAAGTAATTCCAAAAATTATTATATCCTAATATTGATATCATTCCCATAAATATTACGGAAAAGCTTAAGATAGTGGCTATTGAAAAAGATGTGACTAATATCAGCCAAAACATGATTAATGTTAAATCTAAATGTTTAATCCAACCAATCTATATCTGTTAACCATCCAACAATTGCAGGACTCGCTGTGGTAATTATTGTGACTAATATAATGTAAAAAAACTGCTCTCCAGTCTCAGCTTTTTGTAGGACTTCCATGATGCCCATATCTTTACCAGCCGCTACATTACTCAATATAAGATAACGAGCATTACCATTTAGTGAAGTGGTAAAATCAAATAAAATACATAATACTAATATTACCGGCAAAAACAATGTCAAATCATTCGTTCCAGAACGAGCCAACTTCAAAATACCTTTAGTACAAAGATTGACAGATGCAATAGTAATAGCCACAACAACAGCAATTCCCCATGCTATAATATTGGTTCCTAAAACACCAACTATACCAAGTGCAGTGGTAATTACATCCCAGACCATTGGAAAAAATAAAGCACAAATCAAGATAGTTTTTATATTCATTTGGTTCCGTTTAATTATGAGGAAAGATTGTTAATTTTATAGATGTTGACTAAGCAAAATTGATATCAAGGTGAAGGAAGTCGATCAATTTCCTTGAAGTCCTGGAATTTAGAATCAGGTGAAGCATCATAACTTTTATCACGTTTTTCTGGCAAAAAATGTTCTGTTTGTGCATCATTTTCCAAGCTACTGTCTTCGGGAAATGATTGATTTTCTCTGTGGGGCAATTCATTAGATGAAGTTTGTAATTCTACTATAATAAAAGCCAAAGGAAGTCCGAGCAATAAACTTAGTATTACCATGAAAGCAAAAATTTTACTAGTCGAATTATTTTGGCTGTTTTTCAATTTTTGTTGATTATTTTTATCTTCTAAAGTTATTAGTATTTCTTGGATAAAGTTATCCCAACATTGTAGAAATTCATGTCGTAATTCTGTCACAGGTTGATTGATTTTTGTACCTGGCAATTCAAAAGTTTTTGATAAAGTTTCAAGTCCCTGTGTAATTTTTTGGTTATCTATTCCCGAAAAATATTGTTTGGTTAATTCCAAAAAGTTAGAAATTAGGGTTTTTAGTGTTTGACTAAATTCTGAATCATCTAGATCATGCTTTCCTTGATATAGCTGATCCATCTTACAAATATATGGCGATAAAGTTTTGATTTTTTCTTGATACATAGGATGTTTAACAACGGATGAATTTTCCAAGTATTTTTCAAAAATACTATAAAAACTTGTTTTTTTGCTGAATAATTTGTCTTTGTTTTGAGTATTATTTGACATTATTTTTGATTAATTTATTAATAATAATTAAACATGGTTCTAAAACATCTTTGCTGATTATACATCTTTAGCGTAAACAAAAAGTAATGTAAAGTAATAACAAAGTAACAATAAAGTAATATATTGATGATTATGCTGAACGCTAATGTTTGGATATAGACAATAAGACTGGTCATATAGCTGAACTGGAATCTATGCTACCAGCTTTGCTGGTTAAGTTGACGTTTTTCGAGTATCATAGAAAAACAGTAGTTAACTTTTGGCAAGTAGCTATATGTGGTTGCCTAAGTTGCATTTTATCAATGTGTAGCTTTTTGCTCACAAGTGCTTACCTTTTGAGGGACTTTGAGTGATGATAGTTGACGAAGCACTGGTAATTGTGGAAGCCGTACTCGATTATGAACGCCTCAACGATGTTCAAGAGGTCGTATTTCGTCAGGCTTGGGAAGGTTTATCTTACCGTGAAATGGCTAAAAGCACTGGCTATGCAGAGGATTACCTCAAGGATGCAGGCGCGAAACTCTGGCAAATGCTGACTAATGCCTTTGGAGAAAAGGTAAAAAAAGGTAATTTAAAATCTGTTCTGAAGCGATATTTACGGCGGCATCAAATTATCGTACACCGTAATAAGGTGACTGGGGTTAATGTTATTGGAACCAATCTTGATAGCACAAGAGTTGTGGGAAACTTATATGAATCCAACTTTTGTCAAGCAGATTTGTATAAGGCTCAAAGCTATGAAGAATCAGAAAAACAGACAAATGCTGAATCGGAAAAGGAGTTCAACTATCAATCTTTAACCTATTCTTGGAATGGCTGGCAGTTTCGCTCTCAAGCAGAAGTGAATATTGCCGAAGCACTAGATCGCGCCGATGTTTTGTTTTTCCCAAATGCTAAAGCCCGGTTGACTACCCCAGATGGAAAGCAAAACCCATCTCCTCATTTCCTGGTCTGTTACAAAACAAAACTGGGTATTTTAGCGGTAGATGTAGACGATCGCGATCGCGAAACCAATATGGATTTTCTTCTACAGTCGCAGGGTATTTGCATTGTCCAGCATTATGATATCACTGAATGTACCGAAAAGCCTGATCTCGTTGTCATAGAGTTTTTAGAGCTTTTGATGCAAGCCTAAAATCGATTAATAAAACATATCCTAAAAACCCTAAGATTCCCACAAACGTCGCCCTTTAGATCCTCCCAGTCGTTGGTGAGTGTCTCGCAACAGACGGGGAATATCTAAATTTTCAGGACAGCGGGGTAAACAGTCGCCGCAGTCGGTACATCGATCGCCTCTACGTCCAGGAAACCAATGTCCGGCATTCTCAAACATACCATAGCGATACTTACCAAATTCCGTCATATTGTAGGCGATCGCCAAATTTCGCAATCTCAGGACTTCCGGGATATTAATCAGTTCAGGACATGGTAAACATTCATAACACTGTTTACAGGTATCGGTTGCTAATGTTTCCTCTAAGGCGGTTTCCAGAGCCATGAAGGTGCTTTGTTCCGACTCCGTGAGGGATTCTACAGAATCGGCTACTTGCAGCGGTAAATCCAATTCTTGCGGGTTAGCGGCTCCTAAACTGAGGGTAGTAATGCGGCGATCGCTCAATAGGAATCGATAATTCAAGTGCAGGGGTGAAAATGGATCGCATAGCTGAGTTAACTTAGCTGGGGGGGTGTAGAGTCTTCCCCCTTTATCGGCTGGGGAAATAATGAAAATCCCCATATCCTTTTGAGATGCTAGGGTGATGGCGGGAGCATGGCGCTGGAAAAAATAGTAATAATGGAGATTGACAAACTCAAAGCGATCGCTATTAATGGCTTCCAGAATCACCTCAACCGGAGCATGGGTCGAGAACCCCAGATGTCTGACCCGTCCATCTGCAATGGCTCTGTCAATACCCACAATACCAGCGATCGCCTCCGTGAGATGTTCGGGGGTATTAATACCATGAATCGCCAAACCATCGAGATAGTCAAGATTCAGCCTAGTTAGGGAATCATCGATCGCCTTTTCTAAAGCATCAGGATCAGACATGGGTGGGATCTTGGTAGTAATATAAAGCTGCGATCGCTCCACAGGTAGACCACCCAGCCAACTCGCTCCCAGATACTCCTCACTTTTGCCATAACCTTTGGCAGTCTCTATATGGTTAATTCCCATAGAAACTGCCCTTTCTATGGTTTGGTGGGCATTTTCCGGGGATGCTAAATAGCGCATCGTCCCCAGGGAAAATACTGATAGGGATAAATTGGTTTTACCAAAGCGTCGATAACGCATGATTTTAGTTATTGAGCTTCGTCTTTGCGAAAATCGGCTCGTCTAATCAACTCTTCTGGACTCAGGTTAGCGACAAAATCGCGAAAGGCGCGTCTTTCGGCTTCGTCAGCATCACGATCAACAGGGATAGAAGCATCAGCGATGACTTCTTCCATGACCCAGATGGGGCTATCGGTACGCAGTGCAATGGAAATAGCATCAGAAGGACGCGCATCAATTTCTTTACGATTCTCCCCTTGACGTACAATCAAGACAGCATAAAATGTATTGTCTTGGAGGGAGTGAATCACAATCCGCTCTAAAACCATATCCCAGGTTTCCATGAGATTGACAAATAAATCATGGGTTAGGGGTCGGGGGGGTTGATGGTTTTCCAAAGCGCCGATTATCGATTTAGCCTGATCCTGACCGATAAAAATAGGTAAGGCTCGTCGCTCAGACGCATCTCTGAGTAAAACAATAGGGCTGCGTGTGGTAGCGTCTAGTGCAATTCCGGCGACTTTCATTTCAATCATCGGTTCAGCCTCGATAAAATACGATAGACAAACAACAAGTGGTTAGACCCGCCAGTAAGAATCCAGCAATTCCAGTATGCCTTGATTTTTACCCGAATTGACGACAATTGCTCCGAAATTGTGGACAGCCCGGATGTGAATATGGTCAAACAATGCCGCATAATTAACTGGTGTTAGCCTAAAAATCTAGGTGTAATGGGGATTCTAGCTTACCGGGAAGGTAATCGCTAGGGGTTTTGGTGGTCATGGGAATTACCACCTCGGTGATTGGTTTTGTTTGTTTAACGTTCACTTGATACGGGAAAAAAGTTATGTTTACCGGATTAATTCAGGCCTTGGGGACGATTGAGAGTTTGGGGCGATCGCGTTTTCAGATCGATTGTCAGGTGGGTGCAATTGATCTGATTTTGGGGGATTTGGCGATCGGTGATAGTGTCGCGGTTAATGGGGTTTGTCTAACAGTGGTGGAAATTATGCCCCGTGGCTTGGTGGCGGAGGCTTCCCCGGAAACTTTGGGTCGGACTACTTTGGGTAGTAATTTAAATGGTTATGTGAATTTGGAGGCTTCCCTGCGTGCGGGAAGTAAGTTGGGAGGACATTTTGTTACGGGTCATGTTGATGCGATCGCCACTCTCGAGGCGGCGGTGTCTGTGGGGAATTCCTGGGAAATGCGTTTTGTTCCCCCCAGTGATGCTGGTCTGTGGAATCAACAGATTGCTCCCTATTTGGTTGCTAAGGGTAGTATTGCTGTTAATGGGGTGAGTCTGACTATTTCCGAATGCGATCGTCATAGTCGTTGGTTTGCAGTCGCTGTTATCCCTCACACCTACCAAAATACTAATCTTTGCACCTTGGAAACTGGTAGTTTAGTCAACTTGGAAGCCGATATTTTGGGTAAATATGTCGCCAAACTTCTCAGTATAAATTCCACCGATTCCCTGAATATTTATCATCAGCAATCTCTCACAGCCACCCCAGAAATTACCCCAGAATTTCTCAGCGAACATGGTTTTAATTAGTCCATCAATTAATTATTAGTCAAAAAAAAGCCCCCCACCAATGGTGGAGGACTTGCAACTAATTACCTAACATTAGGGTTCAGTTTAACCGAACTTACCAGCAGTTGAGGCAATTAGGAAGGCTGCATAGGTGAGGATATAGCCAACCGTGAAGTGAGCTAAACCAACAACGCGAGCTTGAACGATGGACAGAGCCACTGGCTTATCTTTCCAGCGAACCAGGTTCGCCAAAGGAGTGCGCTCATGAGCCCAAACAATGGTCTCGATGAGTTCTTGCCAGTAACCACGCCAGGAAATCAGGAACATGAAACCAGTTGCCCAAACCAAGTGTCCGAACAGGAACATCCAGGCCCAAACAGAGAGGTTGTTAGTTCCGAAGGGGTTGTAACCATTGATTAACTGGGAAGAGTTCAACCACAGATAATCGCGGAACCATCCCATCAAGTAGGTAGAAGATTCGTTGAACTGAGCAACGTTACCTTGCCAGATACCCAGGTGCTTCCAGTGCCAGTAGAAGGTTAACCAGCCCAGGGTGTTGAGCATCCAGAACATAGCTAGGTAGAAGGAATCCCAAGCGGAGATGTCGCAAGTACCGCCACGGCCGGGGCCATCACAAGGGAAGGCATAGCCGAAGTCTTTTTTGTCGGGCATCAGCTTGGAACCACGAGCATCCAACGCACCTTTGACCAGAATCAGGGTGGTGGTGTGCAGACCGAGAGCGATCGCATGGTGAACCAAGAAATCGCCAGGGCCGATGGTTAGGAACAGAGAGTTAGTGCCGGAGTTGATGGCATCCAGCCAGCCAGGCAACCAAACGTTACCGTAGTTAGGCCAAGCAGTGGTGGCAATGCTTTCAGGATTGGAAAGCAGCACATCCATTGCATAAACCGCTTTACCATGAGCAGCCTGAATGAACTGAGCGAACACAGGCTCAATCAGGATTTGCTTTTCAGGAGTACCGAAGGCGACCACAACATCGTTATGGACATAAATGCCTAAGGTGTGGAATCCGAGGAACAGAGACACCCAGCTCAGGTGAGAGATGATTGCCTCTTTGTGATCCAAAACGCGAGCTAAAACGTTACCTTTGTTTTGCTCAGGATCATAGTCACGAACCAGGAAGATAGCGCCGTGAGCAAAAGCACCGACCATTAAGAAGCCAGCAATGTACTGATGGTGCGTGTAAAGAGCAGCCATCGTGGTGTAGTCCTTAGCAATGAAAGCATAAGGAGGAATGGAGTACATATGCTGGGCAACCAGGGAGGTGATTACACCCAGACAAGCCAAGTGCCATCCTAACTGGAAGTGGAGAGAGTTGTTATAGGTCTCATAAATGCCTTGGTGAGGCATATTAAAAGGACCTTCGAGACGACGACCAAAGAAGTCTTTGGCATCGCACATTTCTTTGATGCTGTGACCGATTCCGAAGTTAGTCCGGTACATATGACCCGCAATGATGAAAATCACTGCGATCGCCAGATGGTGGTGAGCCATATCGGTCAGCCACAGGGACTCGGTTTGGGGATGAAATCCACCTAAGAAAGTCAGAATTGCAGTCCCTGCACCTTCAGAAGTACCGAACACATGACGAACGGTGTCAGGATTCTGAGCGTAAACTCCCCAGTTACCAGTAAAGAAGGGAGCCAAACCCGCCGGGTGAGGCAGAGTGCTCAAGAAGTTATCCCAACCCACGTGCTGTCCGCGAGATTCGGGGATAGCGACGTGAACCAAGTGACCAGTCCAAGCCAAGGAACTAACACCGAACAGACCTGCCAAGTGGTGGTTCAAACGAGATTCAGCGTTTTTGAACCAGGACAGACTGGGGCGGTACTTGGGTTGCAGGTGCAACCAACCAGCAAACAGGAACACTGCAGCCAGTAAAAGCAGGAAGATAGAACCTTGGTAGAGGTCTCCATTGGTCCGCATCCCGATGGTGTACCACCAGTGGTAAACACCAGAGTATGCGATATCAACCGGGTTAGAAGCGCCAGCTTGGGTAAATGCGTCAACAGCGGGTTGCCCAAATTGGGGGTCCCAAATGGCGTGAGCGATGGGACGTACATTTAAGGGATCTTTGATCCACTGTTCAAAATTGCCTTGCCAAGCGACGTGGAACAGGCTGCCAGAAGTCCAGAGAAAAATGATGGCGATGTGTCCAAAGTGAGAGGCAAAAATCTTTTGGTAAAGATTCTCCTCGGTCATTCCATCATGAGTCTCAAAATCATGGGCTGTGGCAATCCCGTACCAAATCCGACGAGTGGTCGGATCTTGAGCCAAATCCTGGCTAAATTTTGGGAATTTCGTTGCCATAAGTCCTAACTAAATGGTGTTCTCATTAAGTCCGCCCTGGGAAATCGAGGTAGTTACCCCGATTCCCGAGCGAAGAACCCTCATCCTACGGAGATGATGCGGGCGAGGAAGAATGCCCAGGTGGTGACAATTCCCCCCAGAAGGTAGTGAGCTACTCCCACCGCACGACCCTGAATGATGCTCAGAGCGCGAGGTTGGATGGCTGGAGCCACTTTGAGCTTGTTGTGTGCCCAAACAATAGACTCGATTAGTTCTTGCCAGTAGCCACGGCCACTGAACAGGAACATCAGGCTGAAAGCCCAGACAAAGTGAGCCGCCAAGAACATCAAGCCGTAGGCTGAAAGGGCTGACCCATAGGAGTTGATTACCTGAGAGGCTTGCGCCCACAAGAAATCACGCAACCATCCATTAATGGTAATAGCACTTTGGGCAAAATTGCCATTGGTAATGTGACTAATCGTGCCGTCAGAGGCGACGGTTCCCCAAACGTCAGACTGCATCTTCCAACTGAAGTGGAAAATCACAATTGACAGGGAGTTATACATCCAGAACAAGCCAAGGAATACATGGTCCCAACCAGATACTTGGCAGGTGCCGCCACGACCAGGGCCGTCGCAGGGGAAGCGGAATCCCAACTCGCTTTTATCGGGAATTAGGCGAGAACTGCGGGAGTACAGAACACCTTTGAGCAGAATTAAAACGGTCACGTGAATGGTGAACGCATGGATGTGGTGAACCATGAAGTCCGCCGTACCCAATGCGATCGGCATCATTGCGACCTTGCCACCCACAGCAATTACATCACCGCCAAAGGCAGGACTAACGCTGGCGAGGGCATTGGGGGCTGTATTGCCCGGTGCTAGGGTGTGCAGGTTTTGCACCCACTGAGCAAAGATAGGTTGCAGTTGAATTCCTGTGTCAGAGAACATATCTTGGGGACGACCAAAGGCACGCATGGTGTCGTTATGGACGTACAGCCCAAAGCTATGGAAGCCCAGGAAGATACAAACCCAGTTTAGATGAGAGATGATGGCATCCCGATGACGGATTACCCGGTCTAGCAAGTTGTTAACATTCTTAGCCGGATCGTAATCCCGCACCATAAAGATGGCAGCGTGAGCACCAGCACCCACAATACAGAATGCTCCAATCCACATATGGTGAGTGAACAGAGACAGTTGAGTGGGGTAGTCTGTTGCGATATAGGGATAGGGAGGCATGGCATACATGTGGTGAGCCACAATGATGCTCAAGGAACCCAACATCGCTAAGTTAATAGCTAGTTGAGCGTGCCAAGAAGTTGTCAGAATTTCATAGAGCCCTTTGTGACCTTCTCCAGTGAAGGGGCCTTTGTGAGCTTCTAATAATTCCTTCATGCTATGGCCAATACCCCAGTTCGTCCGGTACATATGACCGGCAATGATGAATAGAACTGCTAGAGCTAGGTGGTGGTGAGCTGTATCGGACAGCCACAAACCGCCAGTCTGAGGATTTAAACCACCCTTAAAGGTTAGGAAGTCTGCGTAAACTCCCCAATTTAAAGTGAAGAATGGGGTTAGTCCTTGCTTAAAGCTGGGATACAGTTCCGCCATCAAGCTGGAGTTCAGAATGAACTCATGGGGCAAGGGGATGTCTTTAGGAGCCACCCCGGCATCTAGCAGCTTGTTAATTGGCAAAGACACATGAATTTGGTGTCCAGTCCAACCCAAGCAGCCTAAGCCCAATAGTCCAGCTAGGTGATGGTTCATCATCGACTCCACATTCTGGAACCATTCCAGTTTGGGAGCACGTTTATGGTAGTGGAACCAACCAGCGAACAGCATTAGACCCGCCATCACCAATGCACCGATCGCTGTGCAGTAGAGTTGGAACTCGTTGGTGATACCGGAAGCTCGCCATAATTGGAACAATCCAGAAGTGATCTGGATGCCCTGGAAGCCACCACCTACATCGGCATTCAAAATTTCTTGGCCAAAGATGGGCCATACAACTTGTGCGCTCGGTTTAATCCCTGTTGGGTTTGTTAACCAAGCCTCGTAGTTGGAAAACTTCGCGCCGTGGAAATATGCACCACTCAGCCAAATGAAGATTACTGCCAGATGGCCGAAGTGAGCGCTAAAGATTTTGCGCGAAATATCTTCTAAATCGCTGGTATGACTATCGAAGTCGTGAGCGTCGGCGTGCAGGTTCCAAATCCAGGTTGTCGTACTTGGACCTTTGGCAAGATCGCGGCGAAAATGACCGGGTTTTCCCCACCTTTCAAAAGAGGTAGGAGTTGGGTCTTTGTCTACCGTGACCTTGGCTTTTACCTCCCGCTCTGGAGGACTGATGGTCATTTAGACTCTCCTCTCCGTATCACAAATAACAAAATATTGTTGCAGATTCTGAAACGGGATTTTTAAGCCCCTTCATCATCCTTCACAAAAGTTTAGAGTGTTCTTAACCTTTGTTGGGGGCAACAACAAACCCTTAGTTTTGCCTTGGGCATTTAAAGGCATATTATAACGACAACTGTAGCTGCTGTCTACAACAGTTTTTGATTCTGCCGTCAGCTGCTGCTGTCTGTAAATTGTATATCATCTTTCCGAGTCACATGGGGGAGTCGGTAACAATAATTAAGAATTCCTAAAACCCCTATAAAATCTTGGATTTAGCCCATATCAGCCGAAAAACTCTGTAAAGATCTGCATTGAACCGTTACAAAACTTAAAATTTGCTGCCATCAACTACTTTTATATACAGTTGGTAGCGGGACCAGTCGCTGGATCATGGCAGCTCCTGGACATAGATAAAAATGTTAAGGATAATCAGCATTTTATCAATATGTGTTTGACATATATATTAAGGATCGGATCTGTTTTGGGCTATAGTTGCATACAATACGGTTTCTTTGCACGATTTGGGTTTTAGGAGTTTATTTAATTGTGTCTGTGAACAAGTTCTGGTGGACTCCCATCAAAAAACTGCTGACTATTTTACTCGTCGCAGTAATCACGTTTCAGATGACTGGGTGTGGTGACTCTGAACCCACCGATCCATCAATTACCCAGACTCCATCATCAGCGAAAACTGTTAAGCAGAGTATTTCGGAAGTATCACCCCCAGATATCATTCAAAAATTACACCCAGCCCTCGATCGCTATCAACCTCAAGTCCAAATTCTTAGTCCTCAACCCGACCAATTGCTAGAGGATAATAATGTCACAGTCCAACTACAAGTTTTGGACTTCCCCACCTTCCGAGACGAAAAACTAGGTGATGGTCCCCACTTACATTTAATTATCGACAACGACAGCGATCGCGATATTTACAATCCCACGGAACCGATTATCCTATCAGACCTCAAACCAGGAACCCATACCCTGCGAGTTTTTGCGGTCTATCCCTGGGGCGAAAGTTTCAAAAATGATGGTTCAAGTGCGATCGCCACATTTCACATTTACACCAAAACCCCCAATAACAACCCAGATCCCAACCTTCCCTTACTTACCTATAACCGTCCCCAAGGAACCTATGGTGCTGAACCCATTTTGCTGGACTTCTATTTAGACAACGCCCCCCTACATTTAATCGCCCAGGAAGATCCAGAAGATGAAATCATCGATTGGCGTATCCGCGTCACCGTCAACGGCGAAAGTTTTATTATCGATCGCTGGGAACCCATATATTTAAAAGGATTCCAACCCGGTAAAAACTGGGTACAACTGGAATTTTTAGGCGAACTCGGAGAACCCCTTAATAACGTCTACAACAACACCGCGAGAGTTCTCACCTACGACCCCAAAAACCAAGATACTCTATCTAAACTGATTCGCGGTCAATTATCCCTATCCCAAGCTAGAAGTTTAGTTGATGCGAACTATACCAGTCCAACTTTAGCCCCCTCTCCTGAAATTGAGGAAATATCAGAACCTGAACCTATAGTTGAGGAACAGGAAGTCTCAGAACCCGAACCTATAGTTGAGGAAGAGGAAGTCTCAGAACCCGAACCTATAGTTGAGGAACAGGAAGAGGAAATATCAGAACCTGAACCTATAGTTGAGGAACAGGAAGAGGAAATATCAGAACCTGAACCTGTAGTTGAGGAAGAGGAAGTCTCAGAACCTGAACCTATAGTTGAGGAAGAGGAAGTCTCAGAACCTGAACCTGTAGTTGAGGAAGAGGAAGTCTCAGAACCTGAACCTGTAGCCCCAAGGGAACCTTTACCCCCAGAAAATCCCACATCAGAAAGTTCCGAACCAGTAGCCGGAAACCAATTACAGAAACTTGGGCAAAACTTGGAACTACCCAAATCTTCCAATAACGACTCGGAAACGCCAATTTTAGAGAAAATTAAAAACTTTTTCAGCAGCTTTGAGATTCCCGGATTAACTAAAATAGAAACGAAACCGGGGACTCCAGCCGCCTTACCTAAAATTGTGCGAGACCAACCAGAAACTGAAACCAGGGAAGCACCTGTAACCGAGAGCGAATCAAGCGATCGCTTCAAGTAAACCGCCGCCATAAACATCACTTACTATCATGATTATGAGTAATTCCCAACCGACTCAAAAACCCATAGAATACTACCAATGGCGTGGGTATCAATGCGCCTATGAATTTCATCCCTCATCTTCCGAAAAATCCGCAGATATTCCCCTACTATTAATCCATCCTATTGGAGTAGGATTATCTCGGCGTTTTTGGTATAGATTTTGTGATAAATGGCAGGGATATAATAACCCCATATATAGCCCAGACCTGCTGGGGTGTGGGGAAAGTGATAAACCAGCAGTAGCTTATCAAACCACAGACTGGGCGGAACAACTACAGTGTTTAATTGAAACAGTAATCAAGCAGCCAGTGATTTTAGTAGCACAGGGTGCTTTATTACCAGTGGCGATCGCCCTCAGTAAAACATACCCAGAAAGTGTGCGGGGAATAGTGTTATCAGGTCCCCCAGCTTGGCGAGTCATGACCGAGGCTTCATCACCCACTAAACAGCGTCTATTGTGGAACCTATTTTTTGATACCCCAGCTGGGCGACTCTTTTGGAATTATGCTTGTCGGGAACAGTTTTTACAGTCTTTTTCAATTAAACAATTATTTGCTGAAGCCAAAGATGTTGATCGCGAATGGTTAGACCTGTTAGCAATAGGTTCAAAAGACCCCAAAAGTCGCTATGCAGTCTTTTCATTTTTAGCAGGATTTTGGCGACAAGACTATACCCAAGACATGGCAAATTTGACTCAGCCGACCCTGGTGGTGTTTGGCGAAAAAGCCTCTAGTATTAGTCGCAGTGGGAAGTCAGAAACAGTAGATAATCGTGGGCAATTCTACGAAAAAGGATGGAAAAAATCCAAGTCTATAGTAATTCCGGGTCGTAATGTTTTACCATACGAAAAAACCGAAAGTTTTGTCAAAGTTACCCATGATTTTGTCAATAATATAAATTAATTCATCCACCCCTATAAGTTGGGGGCGGGTTTATTTAGACCGCCATTAATCACCACAATTCACGATGGTTGGGGGCGGGTTTATTTAGACCGCCATTAATCACCACAATTCACGATGGTTGGGGGCGGGTTTATTTAGACCGCCATTAATCACCACAATTCACGATGGTTGGGGGCGGGTTTATTTAGACCGC
>NZ_JBIMLI010000041.1:0-17451 GCF_051859755.1 Limnospira sp. | reverse complement strand
CGATGGTTGGGGGCGGGTTTATTTAGACCGCCATTAATCACCACAATTCACGATGGTTGGGGGCGGGTTTATTTAGACCTTCGTTGAATACCAAATTGACGGCGGAACCCGCCCCTACATTGCCATTATACATGGTTGGGGGCGGGTTTATTTAGACCGCCATTAATCACCACAATTCACGATGGTTGGGGGCGGGTTTATTTAGACCTTCGTTGAATACCAAATTGACGGCGGAACCCGCCCCTACATTGCCATTATACATGGTTGGGGGCGGGTTTATTTAGACCGCCATTAATCACCCAATTGACGGCGGAACCCGCCCCTACCCAATTATTAATTATTAATTATTAATTATTAATTATCAATTATTGCTTCTGGCGCAACGAAACCCGGCAAAAATTTCGCGGACATGGGGATAATACCAATTGCGAAAACTGCAACGCATAGCCCAGGGACGAGTTATCCAACTACCACCGCGCAAAACTTTATGTTGGTTATCAAAATAAGTTTCAGAATAACCACGATAGGGATAAAACTCAAATCCTTCATAACCCATAAAATTACTGCTAGTCCACTCCCACACATTACCCAATAAATCATAAACTCCAGCGGCGCTAACTCCTGAATAATACCTATCTACGGGAGTAGTTAGGGGTTGATTAGTAATATTTTTTCCCAGGGAGTTACAGTTACAATTTTCCGGTGTAGGGGGTTCTTCGCCCCAGGGATAAGTGCGTTTTTTTCCAGCTTCCCTATCCCAACTAGCGGCTTTTTCCCACTCGGCTTCTGTGGGAAGTCTCTTCCCGACAAAATTACAATAGGCTTCGGCTTCATACCAACTCACACCACAAACGGGGTGATTATCTAAACTAGGGTTATCAGTCCAATAAAGAGGTTGTTGGTAATGGTTATGTTTAAGCCACTCCCAACCATCATTAGACCACCATTTAGCTTTATGATAGCCTCCCGCCTCGATAAATTGGCGATATTGACCGCAGGTGACGGGGTAAGTATCAATCCAATATTGATCTAAATAACAACTATGAAGGCGGCGTTCATTATCCATTGCGTCAATGGCTTGATTTCCCATGGTCAACTGTCCGGCGGGTATTTCGACCTCGGAAACTGACAACATAGGGACATCAGAAAATAGGGAATAATTGCTGTTTTGTACCTCAAATCTATATAATTGTAGGACTATGGCGATGGTTTCTCCGTGTTGCGATTCATGTTGGACAATAAACCGCCATAGCCTTTCCTGTGTTTCTATCGGTGCGGTTTCTAAGTATTTGATAACTTGGGTTCTCACCAAGGATAAATACTCTAAAATAAACTCTAGGGAAGGAAGCTGAACTCGTTGATTTTTGGGGAGACCATCAGCGGTGAAAAGTTGCCTATATTCTGGATATAATGGTTGATGGCCGGCACATTCTTCTAATAGCCAATAGGCTTCGGTAAAGGCTATATGCCCTAAATGCCAACCTACAGGGCTAAAGTCTGGGTGAGGCTGGGCACAGAGGGTTTCTCGATCAATTCTTTCAATGAGTTTTAAGGTGCCGAGACGGCATTCATGCAGGGCGTGATAAATGGTCTGTTTGAGTGAGGGGGTGGATATGGATATCACAATCTTCTCCGACGCTAATTATACTTTGTTCTGGGCAAAGATGCCACTTTCCTGGAAATAAAGGTTCCGAAGCAATGATAACTGATTCTGGGAAGTTGGGATGATTCTTTAACCAGTAAAGACTGGGAGGAATACCTGCTACAGCATAGCGGGAAGCTACGATTTGCTTTCCATCACAAATAATCATATTAGCCAGAACTCGCACCTGCATTGTATGGGCGATTTTGTTAATGGTATATAATGTTTGTTCTAAGGCGGATATTATGCCAGCTATTCCTTGACTTTGTAGGCTATCTTTAAACAGGGCAAATAAATGCTCTGAGTCGGTGTTTCCTTCTATGGAACGATAGCTTGTATCTGTGAGGCGATCGCGAATGGGTTTATATAGAGTTTCTCGGAAATCCTGAATATAACCATTATGGATAAACATCAGTTTTCCTGACTGGAAAGGTTGACAGTTATTCAAGTTGACGGCTTGACCAGGAGTGGCGCTGCGAACATAAGCTAAAATTTGCCCTGACTCAATATAGCGGCTGAGAGGAGTTAAGTTTAAATCACTCCAAATTGGCTGAATATTACGATAGCGATAGGGTTCGGTGTCGGCGGTGGGATGATACCAACCAATCCCAAAACCATCGGCATTTAGCAAGGCTTCCCGCATTTCCTTGGGTTGGTAACTTTGCACAATTAAGGAATGTTCAGGCTTGCACAAAATTTGTTCAAGTTGAATCGGATATCCGATATAGCCCAGTAAACGACACATAGTTAATAATTCAAGGATAACCAGTACAAATTAAACCAGAGATTAGGTGATGCTGTCAGCTTTCATTGTTCACTAATTAGACTGATTAACAGCCTGATTAATGCTTCCCCATACCAAGACAAAAACCAATCCTTTGATTATAGCATAATTCGACATCACCAGTCAAGTATACCATACTAATTGTCATTGTCTATCGCTTGACTTGTGGATATTTCCATTCGTATGTATTGGGGAACACAAAGTTGGTCATAGAAACGGAGATACTGGGTTCTAAAGACCGAACATGATGCCACCAACCCACGGGAATAAAAATTACCTCTCCGGGTTCTAAAATAAATTCAATGGGTCTCACCTTTTGAAATAATGGATATTTTCGATAGTCAGGATTTTCTAAATCTACTTCGCTGAAAACTCCTATATGGTTATACAAAAAAGGTACTTGATAGGGAGGAATCATTCTGATCAATTTACGACCAGAAACTTGGGCTAATAATAAATTCACTGGGTCGTGATGCAAGGGGGTAACAGTTCCGGCGGGTCCATACCAAAAGAAGATACAACCTGATGTTTGTGTCGGGTCTAAATACTCTGTGAATATTTCCAGGTCATTTAACAATCCTTTGAATTCAGGACGGTCTAAGTTTCTATTATTAGCGACCATATAGTAGTCGTTGGTTTGTTTACCGGAAACAACCCAATCAATATAATCAGCAAATCGCACAGTTTTTTGATGGCGCTGTAGGTTGATTTCATAGTCGGGGTCGGCTTCTCTTCCTGCTTGAATTTCGACCATGGCTTGTCCATAATTCTGTTTAAGATATTCTGGAGTCCATAATTCTAATGCCCGCCAGTTTGTGAGAATATCAGTTAAAATTAAGGGGGTATTTCGGGAATAGTAACTCTCCAAAAATTCCGACCGAGATACCCAGGGTTTGCGGTCAATGCTTGGAGATGCTTCTGAGAGAGACGCTAATTGACTCTGAATGGTCAGCATTGACTCGACTTTTTGCAAGAGTTGCACAAACTGCTTTCCGGCTTGTAAATATGGGTGATTGGTGGCTTGGTTAACTGCCTCTAAAGCTAGTTTTACGTCGATGCCTTGTTCTACCATTTTCTCGACTAAAACATGATCGGGAAATTCCAGGAGTTTATTGACGGCTATCCACTGTTGCCAATGGTCAGATAATTTGGGTAATGGGGGTTGATTATTGACGGGAAGAGGCTGTTGATGCAGCCACTCTAAGCTAACTTTTTGGTCGGCGTGTATGGTGATATTAAGGGGAGGTAAGGTAATTTGTTTAATTTCCGGTTGATTCATCACTTTATATGGAGTTGCAAGGGTGGAATTTATCTATCAATTTTGTCGGGATTTTTAGGATTAATTATTAGTGGTATCAAATCGCCAAAATTGACGACTACTCCACAGAAAAGCTATGCCAAAGCTGAGGTTAAGCAAACCAATCATGGCGTTTCCCCACCCTATTAATTTCATGGTGAAACCGATCGCGATCGCCATGGACAGAATAGCTAAGGTAATCCATCCAAATCGTGCTAAAATAGGATGGAGCGTATCGGTTTGAGGTTCTCTGATCCAGTCAACTAGGCGATCGAACAGGACTTGACCCGTAAATAATCCGATAGTCAGGGAAACCATCGCCCATAAAGCGTGCCATTCATCTAAGAATAGCAGATAGGGCAGGTGAAACCATAGAATTGCACCGATCGCTAATAAACCCATACCTGCGACCATCCAAATGATACCAGCTATCCACGCTGGTGGGATTATTGGAGATGAGGGATTTTCCATAGTTTAGATCTATTTCCAAAGCCAGACCGACCCAGACAGCCAGTAAGACACAGCCAGCCTGGGAAGTTGTGATCAATTATAGATTAAGGTAACTATTCAGGCGGGCAACCATAAATAGTTGCCCTTACCTGTTAGGGATTATCTGGAAACTAGCATTTTAGGTAATTTTCCCAAACATATCCTTCCATGACAGGGGTATAGATATAAACCCACTTACCATCAGGCGATCGTTCCCACACTTCCACCTCAACACCATCCGGGAGACTGCCAATAATTCTACCACGAGGGGTAGCCCGAACATTCAGGGGAGTATCAGTCGGATCAGCGACAATACAGACGCGGGCGATTGACCTCTGATCTGCTTGTGTCTGGCTACTGCTTTCATCCCGATACCTTTGCCAAATCGACTCTCTGGCTACCGCCACACTATGGCTAATAGTCAGCAGAGAAACAACCCCTAAAAATAATAATCCTATTCCAATCCGCCGCCATTTACTCATGGTTCAACACTCCTTCTGTAGGTTAATGAAGCGGTAAATGCACCTGGAAAAGGATTCAAAACTGAACATCTGAATTATAAATCAAATCTCCCCAAATTAATCATCTGATTTTTTGGATAACATTTCGGCAAATTTGAGCAAGGTTGACCCATAGCGATCGCCAGCGACCTCCAGCAAATCATTATGACCAGCCCCCTCAACCCAGAGAGACATTCTCGGGCCGTCAAAACCATAATAAAGCCTCTGTCCGTGGTCAAAGGGAATCACCCGATCGCGATCGCCATGTATAATCAAAACCGGAACCTCGACATTTTGAAGATTAGCCAAATTGGGGAAACGGTCAAAAGGAAAAATAGGAATCCGCGTTACCACCCGGAATGTACTAATAAAACCACTTTCAATCACCAACCCCCCCACTAATTCCCGCGCCGCCAGGTGGGTTGAGGGACCACTACCGACCGATCGCCCGTAGACAATAATACGCTCAGGGGGAACCTGTAAAACTTGGGTAAGATGGTAATAAGCGGCTTCTATGGCTTGATAAGCGCCCGCCACCGAGGGTGTGGCGCCACTAAGCCCATAACCGGGATAGTCATAGGCGAATACAGAAAAACCGATATCCCGTAGATTTTCCAGGCGAGACCGAATATCCCCCAAATCTTCAGCATTACCGTGGCTGTAGAGAATGGTATACTTAGCGGTGGGATTGGGAAGATACAAAGCAGCAATGGGTACTCCGTCAGCGGTCGTCAGGAAAGTGAGATCCTGGGTTTTCTCATAACTGGGGGGACGAGGCAAAAAAATCAGGCGATCGCTTTTAAAATATGCCCAAACACCCACTATTATATAAATCGCCAAGATTGAAGTAACTATCCGGCGCAGAGAAAAGTCTCCAATAACCCATTTTTTGATTTTGGCATTATTCATAGATGATGAGGACCATAAATGACCATGGAATTTCCCGACGACCTCAAATATTTAGATAGCCACGAGTATGTGCGTCTTGATGGCGAAATTGCTACCATTGGTATTAGCGCCTTCGCCGTTGACCAATTAGGTGATATTGTGTTCTTAGAATTGCCCGATGTCAATGATGCCTTAGAGAAAGGCGAAACCTTTGGTAATGTGGAATCGGTCAAAGCCGTTGAGGAACTCAAGGCTCCCGTTAGTGGTACAGTTGTGGAACGTAATGATGCGATCGTAGAAGCACCGGAAGAATTAGCCGATGACCCCTATGGAGAAGGCTGGCTGCTGAAAGTCCGCATAGGCGATGAATCAGACCTTGATGATGCCCTATCTGCTGATGAATATAGGGCCTTAGTCGAAGGGGAATGAATCTGCCAAAAACCTACCTACCTAGTCTAAGACTGCGGGGCAGAACTTGCAATTTTTCCCATTTGGATTTAGACTGCCCTATCAAATAGAACATTAGCATGAGTTTTCATTGTCTATGCTGTGGCTATGGCGATCGCCTTTGCGTAAGTCATGCCAGATCAATCCCTAGGATTTGGTTTCTGAAAACTGCGACATTGAAAACGGTTTTCGCTTGCCATTTAGTTCTAACTGGGTTATAATCAATACAGCCCAACCTATACCCCTGCTTTAACCTAATTCAGGATCTCGCCATGCAGACCACAGTTAGTAACCAACTCAAATCTGAAAGCCTGGAGTTGCTGCGCGAGTACCAGCACTCCCCGTCTAACAGTGTCCGTAATCAACTTGTCCAAATCAACATTGGATTGGTCCGTAAAGAAGTCCACCACTGGCTCAACCAATGTACGGAAAGCTATGATGATTTGTTACAGGTGGGCTGTATTGGCTTGATTAGAGCCATAGAAAGGTTTGATATGTCTAAAGGTCATGCCTTTAGCTCCTTTGCTATTCCCTACATTCGCGGGGAAATTCAGCACTATTTGCGTGATAAGAGTCCCTCCGTCCGAGTTCCCCGTCAGTGGCTAACTCTACTGCGTAAAGCCACCCCATGTATTCAAGATTTACAAGTCAAGTTGGGACGCAAGCCGACCGATGCGGAAATAGCCTCAGCCCTAGAAATTTCTGTAGAGGAATGGAACCAGGTTAAACTTGCTTCCCAAAATAGATCTCTGTTGAGTTTAGACGCCCCCATTCAGGACGAAGAAGAAGGATCAACCAGCCTTGGTGATTTAGTTCCAGATACTCGTTACCGCAGTTTCCAACTAGCCCAAGAAGATCAAATTCGTCTCCAGCAAGCACTGGGACATTTAGAAGACGGGACTCGCAAAGTTTTAGAGTTTGTGTTTCTCTATGACCTCACCCAAAAAGAAACAGCGGAAAAATTGGGAATTAGTGCGGTTACAGTCTCTCGGCGAGTTAAACGGGGTTTAAGCCTGCTCAAAACCATGATGAATGGCTGATCCGATTCTGTATAGGTAGCCTGCATAGGTAGCCCCAAATAATTCACAAAAGCCCGATCCATTGCGTACCGGGCTTTTTTCGTCAATGGGGAATGGTGGTTTTGCGGTTTTCTCAGCGTACCCCTTGACAACTGATATCAGTTAATGATATCAATTAACTGTTATCAACATCGGTGATAATGCAGACACTTCCTCCAAAGACTAATCAATATCGAGAACTCCAAGTGGTAGGTGGGTTAAATGGGAAACATCGTCGCACTTTTAAGGCAATTTACACAAACCCGGTTCGGTCAGATATTGTCTGGACTGATGTTGAAAGTCTGTTTATAGCGCTGGGCGCGATCGCCCGCGAAGGGAGAGGATCTCGGGTACGGGTGGCCTTGAACGGTGTCAAAGCTGTTTTTCACGAACCACACCCGGAAAAAGAGATGGGTAAGGGTGCTGTTAAAAGCGTCCGGGAATTTTTAGAAAACGCGGGAGTTGCCCCCATGTCTGACTAAGATATCTATTAGAAAGGGGGTAACGAGCAATGTTACCCCTACCCAAAGTGACTCCAAAATATACTAACCAGTCCAGCCATTGCCGGATCGTGCCACAGAATTCTACAGATTATCCTAGAAACTTAATTTTACCATTTAGACGGTCAAGAACTGAGGGAAATATGCTGACATATAAGGGTTACAGTGGTCAAATTGAAGTTGATATAGAAAACGGCATCCTGTTTGGTCGCGTCTTGGATATTAGGGATACGATTACTTTTCAGGGAAAAACTGTTGAGGAAGCGAGTCAAGCCTTTCGTGACTCGGTTGATGATTATCTGGAGTTTTGCGAAGAGTTAGGGGAAAAACCTGATAAGCCTTTCTCTGGAAAATTGCCGTTTCGGACGACACCGGATCTACACCGAAAAATTTTTCTGGCGGCGGCTTCTGCGGGAAAAAGCATTAATGCTTGGATGGAAGAGGTTATAAAAGATGCAGCTAATCGTACTTTCCAGAACTAATGGAAGTTTTTGATCAGATAGCGGAAACCCTCTCCCGGCTCTCTCCCAGAGTGAGAGGGGGCCAGAGAGGGATTTTGATGATCCATTCAGGGGTTCAAGGTTGCTACATTTGGCGCATTTCAGCTTCAAGCATTCGGACTAAATTTTCATCTCCCTTGGCTCTAGCTACCTCAAGTCTATATTCCAGACGTTTTTGGATGTTAGCGCGATGGGTTTGGGATAGCTGGTTGACTTCTTTTCTAAAATCTTTGTTCATGATAAGCGGTTTTGATGTCAAGTTTATGGTTTAATCCTGCCTCCTCTATTATTATATCTCTATTCAACGGAGAATCAGCGATCGCCTCCCGAAAAATTTAATGTTTCGTAACCTAGGACACAGTTTTTGAACTGGCAAAATGTATGAGGGTGGTTATCGGTGACGGGCAAGAGGCGATGGGACTGGGTTACGGCTGGACGATCGCCGGATAGTGTGCTATTGAAGCAGTTGGAGCAATCGGGTAGTATCGAATTTTTCCGCCATAATTTGGGTCATACAGTCAACCTTAACCCGATCATGGATACGGACGCGACCAAAAGCGCGATCGATGCTTTCCACGGTGGTGAGAGTATCGAGGTCAACACACAAAATGGGAATCTCCAACTCTTCAGCGCGGGTAATCACAATTTGAGCTGGGGGAAGTTGACCGGTGAGAATCAAGCAATGGGTAGACTGTTCCAAAGCGGCCATTTGAATATCAGTGCGATCGCCGCCTGTCACCACCGCCATATTATGTGATTGGCTAAAATACTTCATGGCGGAACTAACATTCATCGCCCCCACACTGAGAGTTTCCACAATCAAATCCAAACGTTCGTGACCACAAACCACCTGGGCTTCAAGCTGCGCCACCAACTCGCGCACCGTGACACTACGAAGCAGCGCATTTCTAGGAAGGATACCCAAAACCGGAATCCCCGCATTTTCCAGAAAAGGCTTAATCTGAGTTTCGACCTTAGCAACCTGTTGGTCGGTGACATCATTAAGCACAATTGCGATTAAGCGATCGCCCAAACGTTCTTTCGCCGATAGTACCTCATCCAAGAGACTATGGGAGTGACAACGAACCACCAACATAACCGCCGTATCCAAAACCTCAGCCATGCGGGGTACAGATAAATTAAAAAGACTCCCCTCCTGTAAAGTTCCGGGACCCTCAAGCAACACCAAATTCCCAGCAATTTGCTGGAGATAGTGAGTCAAAGCCTGGTGATAATAATTTAGATCTTGATGATATAGATGTTTATCAATTGTTACCTGATCAAGCATTAAAATAGGCGATCGCATATAAACTTCCGAAAGCCCCAAAGTCTGAGCAATAAAGTCACAATCAGCATCAACTTGATGATCACAATCATCATCAAAATCAGTTCCCAAAGGTTTCCCGTAAGCAATATCAAACCCCAGATTCCGCAACTGAGGCACTAAACCGAGGGTGACAGCAGACTTACCACTAGAAGGCTCAATTGATCCAATTAATACATACTTAACGAGTTTAGCCACACCAGTAACTCCTAAACTTATCAAATCAGATTTAATTTTGACACGCTTAACGCACAGTCAACGTGAGTGTATCTATTTCATTCCATGTGTAGCAATTTTTTATAAAATTCCTGGGAAAAATCAATCACATGATGATGCTTGAAACTGTAGACCACCTGAATCAAGTGCTTCATAAACTCATAATTGGGCATCATCACTTCATAAGTTAGATCAGCATTATGCTCAAACATCACCCGACATCGAGTAAGGTCAGCCGGAAGCATAGAAGTATTCCAGGTGGCCACAAAAGGAATATCCTCACCCCCCTCGATTTTCCGTGCCCCCTCCAAACTCTTGTGTTGGTAGAGGCTCATAGACCAAGGCAAATATCGCCGTCTCTTTTCATCATAATAGGGTAGATAAACCACCAAGTCCCGTTTTTCAGCCTGTTTGAGGTCTTTGAGAATAGCAGCCGAATCACTCATCAGAAACCTCCGGGAGCTTGGAAACCCAGTGTCTTTAGACCTGGGAGGAAAAGTGACTCGTGCGGCTTTAGCCGCCTACTAGCTTGCAGCATATTGAAATCTCCATGAATTGAATGACAAGAACTTGATATCTGAAGGCTTCGCGTTTGGGCACAATCGCTTACCTGTTTCCAGAGAATGTAGACTCACTCGCCCTTTCGACGCACCGCCGATGTAGACAATGCCATATTTGGGATGCTTGGCGATTCCACCTCGCTTAAACCCTTCTGAAATCGTCCCACCATAAGGTGAACGAGTTCCGCCTTTACTGGGTTGAAATCGATGCAACTGTCTACGGTGAAATCGGAGCGGAATCACTACCATCAGTTCGTTGTTATCGGGTTGCTCGTGCCCTTCGGTGTACCAGTTTGCTAAGACCCAACTATCAACACAGTGAGCAGAAAACTTATCTGAAAGCTTCTGCTTTGATTTCTTGAGTCCTAACTGATTCCGAAGTTCTGCGGTTTCGTGTCCCTTCAGAGTGTGAAGAATTGCAATTCGCTCTAGCTCTGAGTAGAACCACTTCTTGCCCACTTCCATCGGACTGAATAAAACATTCCACTGGCCACAGTTCTTGAACGTCCGCGCTTTGATGTCTTCGACAACAAAGGCAGTAACCGGGAATAACTTGGTGAGCCAGTGACAGATTCGTAATTTCCATTGCCATCGCGCTTTCGTGCTAGGTGGGATTCCGCCTCGCTTACGATTTGGGCAATTCTTCCGGCAAGGAGTATTACGGTATCTTCGCGCTCTCCGAGCATTGCGCTTCGCTTCGACGGCATTCTTGACCCAATCCACTGCATGAGCCTGGATATTGAGATAGGTTCTCGTTCTTGACTTCACCGTAAAGCCTTCACGCTTTGAACCTGGAGCCATCCCAACCGCAAGAGGTTGAGTGAATCGTGATGATGGCTCTACATTCAGACGGGCACACAGTACGCCTTTCTTGTAGAACAAGGTTGCTTTGCCTGACTTGTTCCACCGAATTGCTCGGTTCAAGGTCGTGGGCATTAGTGGACGCTGATTTATATCGACAACTGGTACAGATTGCATGGCGGTAAGCCGTTAATGTACATCTCTTCGACGCTGACGACTCAAGGGACTAGGGATTAGAGAAGTGTCTCTAGTGTTGGTTGCGCTGCCACGCGCTAAGTCGTTCAGTTTGCCTTGTGGCGTAGTCTAGTCCTCGTGTTTAACCTGAACTTGCTCTATGGCTTGAGCTTATTCAAGCCCCGTCTCTTTAGAGCGGGGTACATGACAATTAAATTCCTGCTCATTGTATCACTCCATCTTAGCGGTTCTGGGAAACTCGGTATAGAGGTTAAGGGGGTAGAGGTTAAGGGGAATTGGTTATGAGCGTTGTCCCACCCCATCGGGCCAACCACCTGGTCTGGCAATTATTCCGTGGGGAGCAAATTCTTGGATCAATGGCTGCAAAAAGGTGAAATACTGCACAATGATAGAGAACAATTGAAGTCAAATTTATCAATGCCAGAGAAATCTTGGCTGAACCGTCAGCGTCAACATCAAACCAGTAGAGGTGCAACGGAGTTATTTGATATGCACCATAACCATCGTGATTCGGGAGTTACAGACTCCAATAGTCAAAATTATAGATTCCCTCCGGGGATTAGGCGTTTTCGTCTTCTTTCCCGTCGGCGGGGATGGGGGGGGTCTCAACCCCAGAAACCTGAGCAAGCTAATAAACTTAATATCCCCCCAGAATGTTATCAGAATCGGCGAGGCAAAGCAGCGATCGCCCTAAGCCTGATTTGGAGTCTGATGATTATCGGGCACTTGATTTCCTGGGGATATTGGTTAATTCTGGGATTAACTGGGTTATTAGTAATTCAAGCTATCCGCATTGTGTGGGCTGGCCACCGTGGGTTAGATATTAACCCGGAACATAGGCCAGAAGAATTGCCCTTTGTCTCCCTACTGGTGGCTGCTAAAAATGAAGAGGCTGTGATTGGCAATTTAGTCAAGAATCTCTGCGCTCTCAACTATCCTAGTCATTGCTATGAACTGTGGGTGATTGATGATAATAGTAGCGATCGCACTCCCATAGTTCTCCAGGAATTAGCCAAAGAGTATCAACAACTGCACATTCTGCACCGAGACGAAAACGCCACTGGTGGCAAATCGGGCGCACTCAATCAAGCCCTACCCCTCACCCGTGGTAAAATACTAGGGGTTTTTGATGCCGATGCTACTGTGGACTCAGATCTGCTACAACAGGTGATTCCCAAATTTCAGGCGGAACAAGTGGGAGCCGTTCAACTCCAAAAGGCGATCGCCAATAGCAACTTCAACTTTTTAACCCGTTGTCAAGCCTCAGAGATGGCTTTAGATGCCTTTTTCCAGAAACAGCGAGTAGCTGTGGGCGGTATTGGGGAACTGCGGGGAAATGGGGAGTTTATTCGTCGCGCCGCCCTCGAAAGCTGTGGCGGATGGTGTGAACAAACCATTACCGATGATCTCGATTTAACCATTCGTCTGCACTTAGACCATTGGGATATCGAATTTCTGGATACTTCCGTCGTCTTTGAAGAAGGAGTTACCAATTGGGTCGCCCTCTGGCATCAGCGGAACCGTTGGGCTGAGGGAGGATATCAAAGATATCTCGACTATGGGAAATTCATCATCGCTAACCGTATGGGAGTTGGCAAAACCTTTGATTTATTCGGGTTTTTGATTACCCAGTACATCTTACCCATGGCTGCCATTCCCGATTTATTCATGTCATTGATTCTCCGTCGCCCCCCCATTACCAGCCCCCTGACTCTATTAGCAGTTAGTCTGTCGCTGATCGGAATGTTTATCGGCTTGCGGCGTACTGTTAGCCGTGGAAATATGCCATCCCAGAAAACTAATTCACCTGATAACTTAACCACAGATGGCGATCGCCAAGCGGCTACCGAGTCATTAGGCAAATATTATCCCCCACTTTCCTACATGACGACATTGTTCCAAACCCTGCGTGGTACCGTGTATATGTTTCATTGGTTCATTGTCGTTGCCAGTGCCACGGCCCGGATCAGTGTGCGTCCCAAACGCCTGAAATGGGTGAAGACGGTTCATCAAGGAACCCTAAACCATCAATGAGGAACCACCCATGGATTTGCTAGAGTACCAAGCTAAAACCCTATTTCGTCAGATGGCAATTCCCGTATTGCCTTCCCAGAGAATTGATTTTGCTCATGACCTCAAAGGATTAACCATCCCCTATCCTGTGGTTCTCAAATCCCAAGTTCGGGCTGGGGGACGGGGAAAAGCTGGTGGTATCAAGTTTGTGGAAAATACCATTGATGCAGTGGCTGCGGCTCAATGTATTTTTAATCTGGCTATTCAAGATGAATATCCCCAAGTCCTACTGGCTGAAGCTAAATATGATGCCGATCAAGAAGTATATCTGGCGGTGATTCTTGATCCGGTGACTCGCCGCCCCCTATTATTGGGGTCTGTGCAGGGGGGAGTTAACGTTGAGGCTACCATGTTCCATATTCAAAAGGTCGTCGTAGATCAGGAATTTTCCCCTTTTTATGCTCGCCGTCTGACGGTGAAAATGGGATTACAAGAACACCATGTCCTATCTGTCAGTAACATTTTGGAGAAAATGTATCGGCTATTTGTCGAGAAAGACTTAGATTTGGTGGAAATTAACCCCCTGGGGATTAGTTCCACGGGCGAGTTAATGGCTCTTGATGGGAAGGTGGTCGCTAATAATCAGGCTTTGGAGAGACACCCGGATTTAGTTCTGTTGGTTAATGAACAATGTTCAGATACTAGCGCAATTGAGCCAACGGATTTACCCACTAATCAACCCAATTTTGTCGAACTTGATGGCAATATTGGTATCATCTGCAATGGGGCTGCTTTAACTATGACTACCCTAGATCAGATTATAGCAACTAAGGGAAAACCTGCTAATTTCTTCAACTTGGGAGGAGAAGATCATTTTGACCTGACCGAAACACTGTTGCAGAATTTCTATGAGGGACTAACATTGGTCATGGCATCCGATCGCATTAAAGTCGTGATGATTAACTGGCTGGGACACCAGACTACTACTGATCAACTGGCTGAGGCGATCGCCAACTTTTTACAGCGCCAAAATCAGAGCAATACTCTCCCGCATTTTGTCCTACGTTTGCAAGTCACTGAACCAGAGAGTAACCTAGCTAAATTTGCTGATTTACCTGTGGAAATTGTGGCAAATTTCGATGATGCGGTTAAACGAACCGTCGCTTTATCTCGGTAGGTAAGGGTTCAGAAATAATCTCCTGTAGATAGAGGCTGTTTACTGAACCCGCCCGGACATAGCTGCATGGTTTCTGATTAATTATAGCTTGAAAAAATATGAATTTAACTCCAGATAGTAAAGTCATTATTCAGGGGTTGAGGGATTCTGAACCTTCCCTAAAGGCAGCCCTCAATATGAAAGCATATAGCACTAATATCGTCGCCTGTGTCAGCGCCGGAAGAGGTGGGGATATCATCCATGAAATCCCATTTTTTGACCTAGTAGAACAGGCTCAAGCCGCCGTAGGACCTGTAGATACTAGCGTCATTTTGGTTCACCCTTATGACGTTCTTGATGCGGCATTAGAGGCTATTGATGCCGGAATTAGACAGCTTGTAATTGTTACTGAAGGAATGCCACCCCTCGATATGGTGCGTTTGGTCAGAAAGGCGGAAGCCACCGAAACTTTAGTTGTCGGTCCTAATTGTCCTGGTATTATTGTCCCCGGTAAACTATTATTGGGAACCCATCCTCCTCAATTTTATACCCCCGGTTCTATTGGCTTAATTAGTCGCAGTAGCACCCTCACTTATGAAGTCGCTCAAGCCTTGACTGATGCCAAATTGGGGCAGTCTATTAGTGTCTGTATTGGTAGTGATTTAATTGTCGGTTCCTCCTTTATTCAATGGCTCCAGATTTTAGATGAAGATGACCATACAGATGCCATTGTTTTGGTGGGAGAAGTTGGCGGCTCTAGTGAAGAAGAAGCAGCCTCTTATATTGCCGAAACTATTGATAAACCCGTGGTAGCTTATATTACCGGTCTCCATACTCCTAAAGCTCAATTGATTAGTCATGCTAGTACAATTATCACTTCCAGATTTACCCAAGACCTTCACCCAGGGACGGCTCAGAGTAAAATTTCCGTATTTGAAAAAGCTAAAATCCCCGTGGCTTCTAGTCCCTATCACCTGCCTGAGTTATTGAAAAAGTGCCTTAAAAAAAATCGCGCCTCTAAGTAAATCTCCAACGGCTTTAGGATGATGTATAATAGGAGAAAATGTCAACTTTTAACTAGCAATTAAATGGCTGCTAATCCTCAAAAAATCATCCTATGGTATCGGCATGATCTGCGGTTACATGACCATGAACCCCTAGATTTGGCTACCTCCACTCAAGCGCAAATTATCCCCCTCTACTGTTTCGACCCCAGACAGTTTGCCAAAACTTCCTTTGGTTTCCCGAAAATGGGGGGATTTCGGGGTAAATTTCTGTTAGAAAGTGTCGCGGATTTACGCCATAATTTGCAAAAAATTGGTAGTAACTTATTAGTAAGAATAGGTGAGCCAGAAACGGTTATATTTGACCTGGTTAAACAATTAAATATTGATGCGGTTTATTACCATAAAGAAGTTACCACCGAAGAATTAGCAGTAGAAAGGGCATTAGAGAAAGCCTTAACCCCCCTGGGAGTTGAGGTAAAATCTTTCTGGGGAGCCACATTATATCATCCCAAAGAATTACCCTTTCCCATTGAAAAACTACCGGAACTTTTTACCAACTTCCGTAAACAGGTCGAGAAAAAATCAATTATTTACCCGCCATATACCCCCCCTAAGCAATTACCGACATTCCCAGATATTGAACCAGGAGAAATCCCAACTTTGGCGGAACTTGGTATCACAAAATTACCCTTTGATAGCCGGGCTGTCTTGGATTTTGTCGGTGGAGAAACGGCGGGTTTAACCAGATTAAATGATTATTTTTGGCAGCGAGATTGTCTCAAAAACTATAAACAAACTCGTAATGGGATGTTAGGCTCTGATTATTCGTCGAAATTTTCTCCCTGGTTAGCTAATGGTTGTCTATCTCCTCGATGGATTTATCAACAGGTGTGCGATTATGAACAACAACGAGTTAAAAATGATTCCACTTATTGGCTGGTTTTTGAATTATTATGGCGGGATTATTTCCGGTTTATTTGTCTGAAACATGGGCGTAAGGTGTTCTATAAATCGGGTTTACAGGGTGTCAAAATTCCCTGGGGAGAAAATTGGCAACAGTTCCAGAGTTGGTGTGATGGACTGACGGGGTTTCCCCTGGTAGATGCGAATATGCGAGAGTTGGCTGCTACGGGGTTTATGTCTAATCGAGGACGGCAAAATGTGGCGAGTTTTTTAACTAAGAATTTGGGCATAAATTGGCAAATGGGGGCGGAGTGGTTTGAGTCTCTCCTGATTGATTATGATGTCTGTAGTAATTGGGGTAATTGGAATTATACGGCGGGGGTGGGTAATGATGGCAGGGGATTTCGCTATTTTAATATAGCTAAACAGTCCCAGGATTATGACCCGATGGGGGATTATGTGAAACATTGGCTACCAGAATTAGCGTCTATTCCTCATGGTAAGGTTCACTCTCCCTGGCGTTTATCTAATCAAGAACAGATCAGGTTTGGGATGCGTTTGGGGGTGGATTATCCCTATCCTATGGTGGATCTGCAAAGGTCGGTAGAAGCTAATCGCCGGATTTATGAGAAATCCTGACAAATGACCTGAAATAACTATGGGATTGGTGTGAATTAAAAAAAAGTCAAAATGGAGGGTATACAGTCGGTGAGTTGTGATTGCTGTGAAATGGTGAGGTTTTCCAAGTCGCCCCAAAAGTTGCGCCTGTTGGGGATAGCTTTAATTTCGATCCTGGGTTTTGCTGGGGTAGAGGCGGTGGTGGGATGGGTTAGTCATAGTATGGCTTTGACGGCTGACTCTGGTCACATGGCGGCGGATGGGTTGGCGATCGCTTTAGCGATTTTAGCGGCTTCTGTGGCGCGACGTTATCGGGGAATTGAGGTCTGGGCGGCTTTGTTGAATGGGGTGGGACTTTTGGTAATGGCGATCGCCATTGGTCTGGAGGCGATCCGACACCTACAAAATCCCCCGGAAACCATTTTGAGTTTACCTATGTTGGTAGTTGCGATCATTGGTTTGGGGGTCAATGGCTTTAATATCATGCTGTTGCACCGAGATGGTCAACAGGACCTGAATATGCGGGGGGTTTTGCTTCATATCTTAGCTGATA
>NZ_JBIMLI010000040.1:0-35613 GCF_051859755.1 Limnospira sp. | reverse complement strand
CAGTTAAGGCTATAGCTGGTCAGCTACCTGAAAGGGGGGCACGAAGCCCCCGTGCTTCAGCCGGGGGTGCTGACATCAAGCCAAGTTAAAAGTTATTCGACCACACCCGGCAAGATTACGGTGTCAACAGCATGAATCACCCCATTGCTGCCCAAAATGTCAGATTGAATGACACTGGCTTCATTCACCATTACAGTGCCGTCCATAACAGTAATAGTTAAGGGCATTCCGGCAACGGTTTCCACAGACCCATCAGTAATGTTAGCAGACAGAACTTGGGCGGGGACAACGTGATAGGTAAGAATTTGAACCAGTTGATCGCGATTTTCGGGTTTGAGAAGTTCTTCAACAGTGCCTTCCGGTAGGGCCGCAAATGCTTCGTCAGTGGGAGCAAAAACGGTGAAAGGTCCTTCACCAGAAAGGATTTCGGCTAATTCGGCTGCTTCTAAAGCAGCTACTAGAGTGCTGAATTGGTCGTCACCACTAGCAATACCAACAATGGTTTCTGTGGGGTCTGAGTCAACTACAGCAGTCATTTCTTCCCCGGCGGGTTCTGCTTGGGCTTCGATGGTTTCATCAGAAACGGTTTCAGTGGCTACAGGCTCACTGGTTTCGGCAATTTGTTCGGTGGGTTCGCCTTGGGTTTCGGTGGCAGTAGGTTCGCCACAAGCCGCCAAGAATGCTGTACCACCTAGGGTCACTAACAGGATCAAAAGCCGTTTAGCCATCAAAGTCATAGTTTTCCTTTAGAGAGTTTTCTACAGAACTGTTCAAATAATCTTGACTTAATTTAACTTATCTTAACACAAGTTTACTGGCCGTCAAGTCCCATGCTAATTCTTGCTTAACCATGCCCGCTATCCCCTGCCCTTTAGTATGGGGTGGTGAGGATTAACGACGGTCTTTGAGCCAGAATGTCATCATTTTGCCTCTTCCTTTTACATCAATTACACCCCTTTCCTCAAAAATAAAATTATCGTTGAGTAGCGCTTTGGTGGCGGCGGTGATCTGAATTCTTCCCACTTCGCCTTGAGACTCCATACGGGAGGCGACATTGACGGCATCCCCCCACAGGTCATAGATAAATTTACGAGTGCCAATTACCCCGGCTACCACAGGTCCGGTATTCATCCCAATGCGTAAATTGAAGGGTTCGCCGTCTTGGCGACGGAAACGGACAATTTCTCGCTGCATATCTAGAGCCATCTGAGCGATCGCTTCTGCATGGTTTTCTCTAGGGGTGGGTAAACCTCCGACTACCATATAGGAATCCCCAATAGTCTTAATTTTCTCGAGTTGGTGTTTTTGAGCGAGTTCATCAAAACAGGAAAATATATCATTGAGTAAATCCACCAATTCCGTGGGGGATATCTGTGCGGAAAACCCGGTAAAATTGACCAAATCTGCAAACATGACTGTTGCTTGCTCAAAGCGTTCCGCAATAGAATGGGGGCTCTGTTTTAAACGTTCCGCAATAGAGTGAGGCAAAATATTCAATAGCAGCCGCTCGGATTTTTGTTGTTCAACCCGCAAAGCATCTAAAACCCGGCGGCGCTCGGTAGTATTACGAGCCACCCAAATTACACTATTGTCTGGCATGGGGGAAACTGTGGCAGCAAACCACACCAGATCGGCATCAGCAGCAGAGGGTAAGATATTAACAGGGCCTTGCTGCCCGGGTTCTGGGGGTGCTAATTGCATACTGTATTCTAGGTTGATGGTTTGTCCGGTTTGAAGGACTTTCTGGATATTTTCGTAAAAAAGCTGTGCTTGGGGGGTCGGAAATATGTCAAATACTGTTTTTCCGAGTAAATCGCTACTAGGTGTATAGACTACTTCCGCGTTAGTGGTGACTATTTTCTTATAGCGTCCCTCTCCATCAAAAACCGCGATCACGTCGGTCATGGCTGCAAATAAGGCTCGCAATTCGGCTTCTGAGGCTCGTAAGGCTGCTTCTATCCTTCGTCTTTCGGCCACTTCTCTGATTAGGTGATGGTTGGCTTCTTGTAAGGCGGCGGTGCGTTCGACGACCCGCTTTTCTAGTTCCTCTTTGGCTTGTTGGAGGCCGATTTGTCCTAGTTTGCGATCGGTAATATCTTCGACAGTTCCTTCATAATAAAGAATTTCTCCCTGGGGACTACGGACGGCGGTGGCATTTTCCGAAATCCAACGAACTTGACCATCTATCCGTCGAATTTGGGACTCAAAATCTACTACGGAACCTTGGCTTTCTAAGAGATAAACAAATTCCTGGCGGCGCTTGGGGTCGATATACAGTTGGGATTGAATATCGGTTAAATTGGTCATTAATATGGTCGGGGATTCGTAGCCGTAAATCCTGGCTAAGGCGGGATTAGCGCTGATATAACGACCTTCTGGGGTAGTTTGAAATATTCCTTCTAGGGCATTTTCAAAAATGCTACGATAGTTGGATTCTGCCTGTTTTAAGGCTTCTTCTGCGCGCCGACGATCCGTAATATCAATACCTACAAAAAAGGCGGCACTACCGCTGTTGTATTTCCGGGCGGCAATTAGGTAATCTCTGGGTTCATTTTTAATATAAGATGTCACTTCTTTATAGGCTTCAAAACTACCGCTATTAAAGAAGTCTTCCACAAAGTCATTAAATTCCGGACTAGCTTTCAGAAAACCGATGTGCTGACCAATAAATGCCTCGGCGGGGAGGTCGAAGGTTTGGGCTAGATATTGATTAACCCCTAAATAACGTTGGTTAGAATCAATCCAAGATACTGTTCCTGGGACGACATTTAACACAGCTTCTAACTGGTCTTGAGTCGTTTTTAATGCGGCTTCTGCACGTTTGCGATCGCTAATATCAATTCCCACCACAAAAGCCGCTTGATTATTATTATACTTGTGGGCAGCAATCAGATAATAATATTCCTCATTTTCTAGGGAAGATGATATTTCTTGATATGCTTCTAATTCGGGACTTTCAAAGAAATATTGTATAAAATTCTGAAACTGAGAACCCCTACCCAGAAAACCAATATGTTGATTAGAAAAATCTTCTCTGGGTAAGCCATATAAATCAGCTAATTTTTGATTAACTTCGATATAGTGCAGGTCTGATGTCACCCAGGAAACCGTACCAGGAACCGCTGCTAAAACCGCTTGTAAACGCATATTAGCTTGGCGGAGTTCTTCCTCAGCTTGGCGACGTTGCGTAATATCAATTCCCACCACAAATACAGCTTGATTATTATCATATTTCTGAGCCACAATTAGATAATGGCGTTCTTGATTGTCCACATGAGTCCGCACCTCGCGATGGGCTTCTTTTTCCGGGCGATTAAATAGGTCAGTTACAAAGTCATTAAATTCGGAACTGGTTCCCAAAAAGCCAATATGTTGATTAGCAAAAGTTTCTCGTGGCAATTTAAATAAGTCTGCCAAAGATTGATTAACTTCCAAATAGCGTAAATCCCTACTAATCCAAGAAACCGTGCCAGGTACAGCTTCTAACACCGCTTGCAGTCTAGCATTAGCCATTCTTAGAGCCTCCGCAACTCTAGTGCGTTCGACAATTTCTTGCAGTAGTTGAGTGTTGGATTCTCGTAGGGCGGCGGTGCGTTCCGCGACGATATTTTCTAAGCCTTCATTAACCAATTGCAGTTGGGCTTCTACCTGTTTCCTGATTTCGATTTCTTGTTCAAGTTGCTTTCTGGTTTCTTCTAATTCGCGGGTTTTTTGTTTGAGTTTTTCGGCGCGTTCGGTACTTTGGCTAACTTCAGCAAGTAAGCCAATCACAATTTCGGAAGCATTAAAGTTATTGGCTTCAAACCCTAACCATGGCAAGGGTTTAATGCGATGGGGACTGGTGTAAATAATCTCAAACTGACCATCAGATTTAGCCCTACCAATGCGGCATAATTTCCTAATATGATGGTTGGGTTCCATGCGGATAATGCCACTGGGGGCTGAGAAACTTTGACCATAGGTAGCAATTCGTACCCTTTCCGGGTCGAAAGATTCGGCTAACTCTACGGCTTGTTTCCATAGATAAACTTGACTATAGGCGGCTTCTATGGGGTCGCTAGTAACGCGATCGCTTCCATATCTCGCCTGAAAATGTTGAACAAACCGACGATTTTCGGGAGTATCTAAACTCTGAAAATAACTCCAACAACTCAGATGACCGGTCGCCGCATTCCCGATGCTTTTCAGTTCCGTTTCCGAAACAGAAATAGCCAAAATGGGGATTTGTTTCGCGTTTAAACCTGCCGCTTGAAATTGTTGGTAAAATGCTATATTGCTATCACCAGTAAGCGTATTAAACACCACATCAGGTTTCGCTCGCACAATACGCGCAATAATCGACCTAAAATCCTTAGCCCCCAAGGGTTGATATGCTTGACCCACCACATAGCCTTCATTTTGCTGAAGCTGAATTTTGATCAGTTTACTCACCGTATGGGGGAATGTATAATCAGAACCGAGCAAATAAAAGCGCTTGCCAATATTTTCCAACAACCAGGAAACGACAGGTTCAACCTGTTGATTAGCACAGGCTCCTGTGTGAAAAATGTTGGGGGAGTCTTCTAGTCCTTCGTATTGGACGGGATACCACAACCCCACCCCTAATTCTTCTAAAACGGGTTTGACAGCCTGACGACTGGCTGAAGTCCAACACCCAAAGAGGGTGACAACCTGTTTGTCCTGAATTAGATTTTTGGCTTTCTGAGCAAAGCAAGCCGGATCTGATTGACAATCTTCAATAACAGGTTCAATAAACTTTCCGAGAATTCCTCCACTTCGGTTAATTTCTCGAATGGCCATCAACTCGGCATCTCTGAGGGGCGCTTCGCTAATTGCCATTGTCCCACTCAAAGAATGCAGTATCCCGACTCGTACACCTGGCATAGCTACTGCTTAACGGTTTATAAAATTGATATCAAGGGAACCTCCGACCTGGCTGCACCCAATTTTCGGGCCGGGGTCTAGCTAGTCTCATATAACTATATTAACCAACTATGGCATAATATGCTCTAGTTCCACCCCTTGCTCCTCAAATATTGGCCAATCATGATCTTAAACAGATAGATGTAATTGTGATCCGGTAGCGGTTTTAGTGACTTCTATTTTGGCTTGAAATGCCTCTTTCAGGTGGGGAATGTGGGTGACAGCTAAAATGCAGGAAAAATCTGGGGCGATCGCATTGATCGCAGCAATTAGGCGATCGCATCCTTCCGCGTCTTGGGTACCAAACCCTTCATCAATAATCAGCATTTGTAGCGCACATCCCGCTCTTTGTGCTAATAATTTAGCTAGGGCTAATCGAATCGCAAAATTAATCCTAAACGCCTCGCCGCCAGAATAGGTTTCATAGGGTCTAGTTCCCCTGGCATCAGCAATTAATATATCCAGTGTATCAATTAACTTAGCCTTTTTCCGTTTCGCGCTGCCACTGCGTCCACTCCGTTGGGTAACAAACTGGACATGGAGTTGATTCGCCGACAGCCTCGCTAAAATTTGATTCGTTTCGGCTTCTAATTGCGGTAACACATTTTCAATCATCAGTGCTTGAATACCATTTTTCCCAAAGGCTTGGGCTAATTCCTTATAAATTAGGGCTTGGTGACGATATTCCGATAATTCCTGTTTTTGCTGGCTTTGCTGCTGGCTCAGATTTTCTAAATGGATTCGTTGTTGTTGCAGCTTTCCTAATTGACTTAAATATTGATCAAGTTGTTGTCGCTGCTGTTTTATTTTCCCTTCTAGGTTACTAATATATAACCTAGGATTTGGTGTATCTTCCAACTGTTTAGTTAAGAGTAGTATCTGTGATTTTACCCCCGATAAATCCTGCGATCGCACTTGATTTAATTGTCGTAATTCAGTCAGCCGTTGTTGAATTTGTGGATACTGACTTTCCGCCACTTTCAACTGTTCTGCTTTCCTCACCCATTGCTGTGCCTCACGCAACCGCACCCGGACTTGATTATGGTCTTCCAAATTATAACCGCTCTCATTTAACTGTTTTTTGAGCTGAATAATCCTCTGCTGTAATTCCGAGGCGGTTTGTAGATAAATTATCTGGTCTAATGCCGACTGTAATTGTGCCACCATTGGCGGTTTGTCGGCTTGTAGTTGCCCTAGTTTTTGTTGGGAATCCCGAATTTGTATTTGCTTCATTTCTGCCCATCTCCAGCGCTTTTCTTCATTCCTAGCCAGAGCGTGGCTTTGTTCATTATAATCTAGTTCTTGCAGTTGCAGATCTAGTTGTTGCAGTTGCTGATACAGCGTCGCGGAGTGACTACCATCAGATAGCGATCGCTCAATTTGACTAGCTTCATCTCCCCACTGTTGTAGCTGCAATTCATCACTACCGAAACCCTCTAAGCGTGCTTGTAGTTGACCTCGTTGTTCTCGCAATTCTTCATAATTAGAGATTTGCCTTTGTAAGGTTGTATATTCAACCCGTAACGCAGCTATTTCCTGTTCGGAACGCGCCAAATCTTCCCGAATTATCCACAGGCGATCGCGAATTTCCTGTTGTTGGTTTTGGTGTTTACCCATTACCAAATTCCAGTGATGTTCATCTAAAGGGCGATCGCATAGGGGACAAACAGGCGCAGAGTCCCCCCTATTTTCCTCACTAAAAGAACGCCCTAACATTTCCATCTTTTTGTCTAATTCCGCTAATTTCGACTCATACTCCTGCTGTTGATGAGCCAATTTTTCCAAGTGGTTATGGCGTGACTGACCCTTAGCTGTGACCCGATTTTGATAAGTGCGTTTCTTCTCAATTTCCTCAATAGTTTGATGGAGATTTTGTAACTCTTGTTCTAATTTAGGGCGGTTATTTTCCAGGCGGTTCTGCATTTTGTGCATCGACGTATATAGTTCATCAAAACGGGCGCTAAGACGCGCTTGAGCGCGGTCTATTTCCCCCTGTATACGTTGATGTTCTTGCAGGATAGGGGTAACTTCAATTTGTAGTTTATCTAACTCATTCAGGCGCAAACGAGCCTGAAACAGTTGAGCCATTCCTGCTTCGACTTCCGGCTGTTCAACCAGCACCTTTTGATATTCTTGTTCCTGTTTATGGAGAGATTCCAGGCGAGTTTCAATCGTATCTTTATCCCGTTGTAATTGGTGGATTTTATCCTGTTGTTGCTGCTGAAGTTCCCGGAGTTGCTGTTGAATTTTTTGGTGAGTTTGAAACTGTAAACTCATCGTTTCTTCTGTAGCCTGTAGGGTCTGAAATTCCACAATCCCAGCGTTTATTTCTTCCTGTTGTTGCCGAATACAATCTAATTGTTGTAGTTGAGTTTGGGTGACGATAATTTCCTGTTGAAGGCGATCGCATTCTTGTTTAATCCCATGATATTGTTGTCGCTGTCCCTCTAATAGTTGTTCACAGGTTTGGCGATATTGTTGTTGTTCTCGGTAGGCTTGCAGTTGCTTTTGCTCAGACTCTTGTTGTTTCTGAAGTTTACCAAGGGTAGCTTCTAACTGAGTCATTTGAGCCACTATTTCCGGCAGTTTTTGTGTCTCCAACTCTCCGATAGTTAAAGTTTGTTCTAATTGCTCAATCTTGAATTTATATTCCTTCGAGATATCTTTAGCTTTCTCCACTAAAGTATCATATTCATCTAACTTGAGTAAGCTGCCTAACACTTCTTTGCGATCGCTGGGACGTTTTAACATAAACTCATCAGCTTTTCCCTGACGCAAATAGGCAGAATTAATAAAAGTATCGTAGTCTAGGCGCAGATGTTCTAAAATCTTTTGTTGTGTGCTACGGACTCCCCCTTGACTGAGGGCAGTAAACTTAATTTGCTCCGCTTTTTTGTCCGGTTCTAATGGTGCGATTTGAAAATCCAGAGTCCCCGACTGACCACGGCGACGAGTCCTAATTACCCGGTATAAGTTACCATGACTAATAAAGATAAAATCCACCCGCATTTGGGTTTCGCCAATTTGAATTAAATCATCTTCCGTCCCCGCCCGACTATGACCCCAAATCGACCAGGCGATCGCCTCTAACAGCGAAGACTTACCCGCCCCATTCGGTCCACAAATGCAGGCAGTGTGCAAGCCACTAAAATCTAGGCTGGCGTCGCGATAACTGAGAAAATTCTTCAGGGTGAGTTTCTGTGGGATCATATCGCGATATTCAGATGAAATTCCGTTTGATATCAGTTTGAGCGAAGCTCCCATAATTATAGCACCAATCAATCCTATTGGTTAACCTAGACCAATCTGCTCATATTAATTGTGTCACTAGCTTTTCTCCAACCATTGCTAAGAACGAGATCAGCAAATCCAAAGGTGTCGCTCTGAGGTCAAACAACCTGCTAAAATCGTAATATTGTTATTGTGGGCAGCGATTATGACAGGAGATTATCGATCGCCACAGGGAATAGTAGATCAGTTTCAAGCATTGCAACATCAACTCCGAGAGTCTTTCAGTCAAGGGGGAAACCTGGGATTTGATGATTTTGATGTATTAGTGATTCCATCCCTCACCTTAGATCAGCAGCAATTGCAGAAAATTCCCGGAGTTCATCAGTATGAGGAGAGATTTCTGTTTTCTCTGACTCGTTTACGAAATCCTAGAGTTAGATTAATTTATGTAACTTCCCAACCCCTTCACCCCAGCGTTATTGACTATTATCTGCATTTAATGCCCGGAATTCCCTTTTCTCACGCGCGCGATCGCCTACTATTATTTTCTACCTACGATTCCTCTAATCGCTCCCTCACCGAAAAAATCCTAGAACGTCCCCGGTTAGTCGAAAGAATACGCCAAGTCCTGCGACCTAACCGCACCTATATGGTCTGCTTTAACTCTACTCAATGGGAACGAAAATTATCAGTTAAATTACAAATTCCCCTCTGGGCTTCTGACCCCGATTTAGCCCATTGGGGAACCAAAAGCGGCAGTCGCCAGATTTTCGCAGAAGCCAATATTCCCCACCCAGACGGCAGTAAATTAGTCTGGAATGAAACAGCTTTAGCCGCAGAAGTTAACGCTTTATGGGAACGACAACCCCAGTTAAAACGAGCAGTAATTAAGCTAAATGAGGGCTTTTCTGGAGAAGGCAATGCTATCCTTAATCTCCAAGGACTTGGCGACATTCCCCCTCATCAAAGGGTCGCAAAAATTAGCGATCGCTTGGTGAATTTAAGTTTTCAAGCCAGCCATGAAACCTGGTCTAGTTTCCGTAGCAGAATCCCTGAATTAGGCGCAATTGTCGAAGCCTTTATCGAGGGAGACATTAAGCGATCGCCTAGTGTTCAATGTCAGATTTACCCTTCCGGGGAGGTCGAAGTTCTATCTACCCATGACCAAATTCTGGGGGGTCCAGATGGTCAAATTTTTGAGGGTTGTAGTTTCCCCGCTGACCAAGCCTATCGATTACAACTGCAAGAATTAGGTGAAAAAGTCGGTAAAATCTTAGCCCAAAAAGGAGCCCTCGAAAGATTTGGTTTAGATTGTATTGCCGTTCGTCAACCACAGCCACCAGAGGCACAATGGGAACTACAAGCCATTGAAATTAACCTGCGTCGGGGTGGCACAACTCATCCATTTATGACCCTCCAATTATTAACTAATGGCGAATACGATCGCCATACTGGCTTATTCTACAGCCAGAATAAACAACCTAAATATTATATTGCCTCAGATAATCTTCATAGCCATCATTATCGCGGTCTTTTACCCAATGATTTAATGGATATTATCGCCCAATATCATCTGCATTTTAACAATAAAACAGAAACCGGAACCGTATTTCACTTAATCGGCTGTTTGTCTCAATTCGGGAAACTGGGTTTAACCTGTATTGGTGACTCTCCCACACAAGCACAGGAAATCTACGATCGCATTGTCGCCGTTTTAGATCGAGAAACTCAGGCGATCGAACAGTCAGAAGACACACTAGACCTATCCCCAAACCTGGGAAAAGTCTGTGAACATTTATCAGGATCTATTTATTAGTTAGCGTTATTTAGGCTGATAATGATCACAGCTAGAACAGCAACCTGTAGGATTAACAGCACATAACAAAAATGCCGAGTTAGCGTTAAATTTACAGGTCGCCTGTTTATTAACCGTCTTTGATAGCAGGTTATAACGCTGTTCGTGATGTTCTATAAACCGTTTGATTTGTCGATGGGACTGTAGCCGCATTCTTTCCATACCTAGGTTGTTCATCGCCCAGCTTTGCGTAAATGTTCATGATTATAGATTGTATCTATATCTTATCCTATCCGCTTGTGTTTTTGATCACAGAAGCGCCCAGGTATCTTAGAGTCTCAGCGAGAGGTTACGCCAAGCGGGTTAAGAGATAGGTTTTTTGATTACCACCCCAACCCGCCGGATTCGAGTTAAGCTACTTTTACCAATTCTAACTCCTGTTTTTTCTTGACATATTCAGCCAGTTGTGATTCGATTTGCTGGCGCACTTCTTGGCGGTAGTCGTAGAAGTGTTCAAAGTGAGCGCACATGACTAGATACATTTCCACCACATCCGGGTTTTTGCGGATAATATCCAGTAGATAAATCCAAAAAGTCCAGCGAGTCTTACGGACTACTCCCTGTCGCCATATCAGAATTGACAAGGCTTTTATAGTTTTCCAGCTTAGGGTTCTTCCCCCAGCTTTTTGGCGACGAGGTGCGCCTAGTTTCAGATAATAGCGGTGAGTGCGATCGAGAAACACTTGCGGATCGTAGAGTTTCCAAAAACCGTCTATATATTCCTGTGCAATTTCCTCAATGGGACGAGTAGGAATAAAATTCATCAGAGTAGTCTGGTTAATATTGGCGGTTTCTGATGCTTCCAGCAGTCTCCCTTCTTTCTTTAAACGATGCCATAATCCTGTATTAGGGAGAACCTGTAGCATACTAAACATAGCCACTGGAATAGCCGTAGTTTCTACAAATTGGATAATGCGATCGCCAGCCCCAGACTTTTCACCATCAAAGCCAATAATAAAACCAGCCATTACCCGCAGTCCAGACCTAGTAATATTATCCACAGCATCAACTAGGGAATTACGGGTATTTTGGAATTTTTTAGTCAGCGCGAGACTACCTTCGTCCGGGGTTTCAATTCCCAGGAAAACCGCATAGAAATTAGCCTCTACCATCATGTTCATTAATTCTTGGTCTTGGGCGAGATCAACTGATGCTTCTGTCATCATACGGAAGGGATAGTTATTTTTTTCCATCCATTCTTTCAACGCCGGAAGCAGCAATTTGACATTGCGTTTATTCCCAATGAAGTTATCATCAACCAAAAAGATAGTTTGAGTAAATCCTAGTTCTAGGAGGCGATCCAGTTCCGCCAGTAACTGTTCCGGTGCTTTGGTGCGAGGTTTGCGACCATATAACACAATAATATCACAGAATTCGCACTGAAACGGGCAGCCTCTGGAGAATTGCAAAGCCATCATATCATAGGCTTGTTTTTCCAACAAATCAAACCTAGGAATTGGGGTAGTAGTTACATCAGGTTTTTCGCCATTAGCGGCGCGTAATATCCCACTTGTTTCCCCTCTTTCCAGGGCTGCTACAAACATAGGGAGGGTAATTTCTCCCTCATCTAACACTAGAAAATCAGCCCCCATTTTTTCAGCTTCGTGGGGTAGTGCGGTCGGGAAAGGACCCCCAACTGCTACAATTTTGCCGCGTTTTTTGGCTTCCTGAATTTGGTCGAGGAAGTCATTTTTTTGAACAATCATGGCGGACAAAATCACTAATTCTGCCCATTCCCATTCTGCTTCCGTGACGGCTCGCACATTGCGATCGACCAGCTTAAATTCCCATTCTTGGGGGAGAATAGCCGCTACTGTGATTAAACCCAAAGGCGGTAATAGAGCCTTGCAATCGACTAAATCTAAGGTTTTTTCAAAAGACCAAAAACTTTTTGGGAAAATTGGATAAACCAGTAAGACTCTCATGGAATGCACCAGATTAAGGATAAACTAGAGATGGGAATTTCATGATATATGAGGGTTCTAAGAAACCGCCATTTGTGCAATTTCTTCGGTGAGAATTTCCACCGTTTGATAAATTTGTTCTTCCGTATGCTGACAGGTAACAAAAAAACGCAGACGGGCTGCATTTTGAGGAACGGAAGGATAGAACATAAATGGGACGTTAATACCCCGATGAAACAGATTTTGGGACAGTTGCACAGAAGCCAGGGAATCGCCCACAATAATCGGAATAATGGGCGAATCTTTGCTGGTTCCTGTGTTGAGATTATGTTGTTTAGCGAGATTCAGGAACAATTGACCACGATCGCGTAGTCTTTGCACCCGTTCTGGTTCTGATATTAACACATTAATTGAAGCCAGAACCGATGCCGCGTTAGGTGGCGAAATACCCACGCTGTAGACAAAACCGGGGGCCGTATATTTCAAGTATTCCACTAAAGCACTAGACCCCGCAATATATCCCCCACAACTGGCGAAAGATTTACTAAGGGTTCCCATCCACAAATCTACATCATTGGGGTCAACGCCAAAGTGTTCACTAAGCCCTCGGCCATGTTGACCTAATACCCCAATTGAATGGGCCTCATCCACCATCAGAAAGGCTTTATACTGTTGTTTTAACTCAATAAACCTGGGTAGATCGGGAATATCACCATCGGTGCTATAAATGCCTTCTATCAGGATTAAAGTGCGTCTATAACGGTGGCGGCGGTCTTTGAGAATTTGGTGCAGGCTTTCCCAATCATTATGGGGAAAAGCAATAGTAGTGGCTCCCGAAAGTAAACAGCCTTGTAATAGACTATTATGGCTGAGGACATCATGAAGGATCAGGTCATTTTGTCCAAACAGGTGGCCAACGGTGGTGACGTTGGTAGCATGACCGCCAACATAAACGATGCTGTCTTGGGTGCCGATAAAATTGGCGATCGCCTTTTCTAACTCCCGATGAATAGGTTTTTCCCCCGAAAGCAGGCGGCTGGCGGAAGCCGATGTACCATAGCGGTCTATAGCATCCTTCGTAGCTTGGGAAACTATCGGATCACCAGACATCCCCAAATAGTTATAGGTAGCATAGTTAATCAACTCACGACCGTCAATAATCGTGGTATTGCTGGCGATACCTTCTTGGGGGGCAAAGAAGGGGTTATTAATGCCCAAGGCTGCAATTTCCTGCTGTTGCTGTTTAATTTTCAGGTATTCTGGATACAGTTCAAACCGATAGTATTCCGGGGGAATATCTGGTAAGGTTTGGCTGGTGGCTCTTTGGCGCAACAATTCGGCAAGCAGATCCCGTTTTTGTTGTGGTGAAAGGTTAGCGGTGCGATCGGATATATTGGTCATTAATGATTTTCCTGTTCAGACAACATTGAATTCAGCAGGGACTCTACCTCGGCATCGGACATTTGATTGAGTCTTTCTAGCAGTTGTTGTGCCTGTTGTGGACTCACAGACTGACCACTGCTGTTGGTTGTCGCTTTAGGGGTGGTATCCTGGGCTAGATAATCAGCGATCGCCTTAATAGTCGGATAATCCCACAGTAACGTCGGGGGAAGTCTACGTCCAAATTGATTTTCCAGGTCTCCAGATAAATTAACCGCCTCAATAGAATTAAGGCTATAATTGGCAAAGTCTTCATCAATATCAATGTCATCTGGATTTAACCCCAATCTCTCAGCCATTTGGGTAATTAACCAGCCTTGGATCGCTTCCGCATCAGGGGATAAACCCACAGAATTTGGCGATTTAGGTTGGCTACCCAGTTGGTCAATATCTTTTCCATTCCAAGAGTGGTTCAACACTTGCACTATTCACTCCTCCATCACATTTTAGGCTGGCTATGCAAGATTCCGGGGCAGATTAGGCAGCCCGTCGGCGGTGAATCTTAAATCGCACCTAGACGGTTATTGTGCCACGAAGCCGATCTGATCAATCCTTTGCTGTTTCTGTTATTACCTCTAACGGGCAGAATAAGTTTAGTCTTCGACTACCTCCAAAGTCCCCGCTAGAAAACCAGCACGGCAAGCATGACGTTGGATCTTACCACTTGATGTTTTGGGAATGGTTCCAGGTTTGAGTAGCAGGGTACTATAAACTTGCAAATCATGATTTTGGGAAACCGCACGCCGGATTGATTGAATTAGGTCCTTAGTGCTGAAGGATTCCTCCCTGGAAACATTGGTTGAGGTTTCACGACGAGGACTAGATTGCCGTTTCCAATAGTAGCGTTCTACTTCTGCAATCACCACTAACCTTTCTTCCCCCCCCACATCTACGGAAAATCCCGCCGCACAACTAGGACGGATTAAGGGGTGACTTTGTTCAACCGTCCATTCTATGTCTTGGGGATAATGGTTGCGGCCGTTAATGATAATTACATCTTTCAGGCGACCAGTAATAAATAGTTCGCCGTTTTCGATGAAGCCTAAATCTCCAGTCCGCAAAAATGGTCCTTCTCCGGTGGTGGCTAGATATTGACTAAAGATGGACTCGGTTTCTGATGGTCGATTCCAGTAACCTTGGGCGATACTTGGTCCTGATACCCAAATTTCTCCTACCTGTCCGGGTTCACAGGGTATCCCCGTGGATGGGTCCACAATGGCGATCGCCTGATCTTCCAAACTTGAGCCACAGCCTACTACTGTGCGAGTATTCTCGGCGTGACCGTTGGTGGCGATCGCCTGATGTTGTTCTAGGGATGATGCTTGAATCGTTTTCAACGTCGGTAGTTGAGTTTTATCGCCGCCACTGACGATTAGGGTAGCCTCCGCCATACCATAGCAGGGATAGAAAGCCTGGGGATTAAATCCACAACTAGCAAACGTCCGCGCAAATTTTTCTAACACTTCATGGGATATCGGTTCCGCCCCATTAAATGCTAAATCCCAACTACTCAGGTCTAGGGTTTCTATTTGGTCTGGTGTGACTCGGCGCACGCACAAGTCATAAGCAAAGTTTGACCCGCCGCTGGTGGTCGCACCATGTCTTGATATTGCTTCTAGCCACCTGATAGGACGTTGGAGGAACATTAGCGGAGACATTAACACCACCGGAAATCCTCCATATAGGGGCTGGATAATCCCCCCAATTAACCCCATATCGTGATAGGGTGGTAGCCAGATCATCCCTATGCTGTCCTGGTTGTGACCGAATTTCTCATAAATCCAGCCCGAATTGTGCATCAGGTTCTGGTGGCTGATCATCACCCCTTTGGGGGTAGCCGTTGAACCTGATGTATATTGGAGAAACGCTAAACTTTCCGGGTTGATGCTTAGGTCCTCATAGCGATCGCTGCAACTTTCGGCTACCTTATCTGTGGCAACCCAGTTCAGTTTCTGTAGTTCCCAAACCTCCCCAAATTGCCGCTGTAGACTCGGTAGCACAGATTCTGTGGTTAGGGCTAGGTGAGAGTCCGCGTCTTCTAAGATACCCATAATCCTCGACAGCGAGCGGTTGGGGCGCGGCGGATAGGCCGGAATTGGTACTATACCTGCATACAAACAGCCAAAAAATGCCGTAATATAATCTATGCCCGGTTGATATAGTAGTAAGGCTCTCTCTCCCGGTTGGCTGAGGCTTTGGAGATGGGCGGCGATCGCTCGACATATTCTGTCTAACTTTTGGTAGGTTAAACTGATGGTTTCAGTTTCTCCATCCACTAAAAATTTATAAGCAACTTGATGGGGTTGATGGATGGCTCGACCCTTTAATATTTCCATTAACGTTGCTGCATCAAACGGATGTTGGAAAGCAGTCATTAAGTCTTAATAAGTGATTGAGTAAGCGAAAAAGTTTCCGGTCTCTTGGATAATATAACCTATTTTAATTTTTTGGCAACTTTTTTGTTGATTGGATGCTGACATCATCTTTTCCGGCTGACCCTAGGGACTATAATTACATCCCTAGAGTCTACAGGCTTATAGCCCGCTTCAAGTTTACGCCGTTTTTTGATTAATCATTATACTGGCTATAAATTACCCCGGGTTACTGTCGGGAATTTTGTGGATCTCTCTGCCATACTTGGTCTAGGCGATCGTTCCATTTTTTCTGATTCGCCGTCGCTTCCTGAATGTATGGAGAAGCCGCAATTAGTTTAATCAATAACTCATTAACCGCCGACCAAGGAAACTTTAAAGGTCGCACAATATCCAAGAATAACACTACCCTAATTCCATCCGTTTCATTCCACGCTTCATGGGGAAATGAATCGTCAAATAACATACATTTTCCCTCTTCCCAATGCCGGATTTCATCCCCTACTCGCAGACGGCACTTTTCCCGGGGTTCCGGCACTTTTAAACCTAACAAACACCGAATTACCCCCTTGTATGGTCCCCGATGTTCCGGGATATGTTTGCCCGGCAGTAATATAGAGAAAAATGCCGTTTTTAAACCTGGGATTTTTTGGATGATTTTGGTGGTCTCAGGACAGCGATCACAACTTTCAGCAGATTTAACTCCATAGCCATATAAACAGTAGGTTTTCCATAAATTATCCGTACTCGTATTATAGGCTTGATCCGGCGAAATATCCTGAAAATTAGGCAAATTATCCCGATATTTTAACAGTTCGTCTACCTCCTGGCGGATTAAATGCCAATCCCTTTCTAACAGGTCAACCCATTGGAAATGTTCCGGGTATTTGGCAGCGTCAAAAAATGCCGTATCTCCAATTTTGGAATATTTACCAATCGATGTTTCTAAGCCTCTTAATATCGGTTCGCCAATGCCATAAATTAAGAAATTTCGCAGTTTATCTTTAAAATTGCTCTGTAACCCTACCTCAGTCATAAATAGCACTTTTCCTTATTTGATTAATCACCCATATAGTAATACAGGTATATTTAATTATACAAGACCAGGGGCAACCAAAGAGATCCGGTTGCGATGCCCTGGCCAAAGCTGCTTGATGTTTGTTGATTAACTGTTAACTTGTTCCCGGCGCACCAGGTCAGAAATATTGCTTTGTTGCAACTCCTGACATTGCCATTGTCCGACCACCTCCAGAGTTCCCGCGAGAAACTGACGGCCACAGACTTGGCGTTGGACCTTACCGCTGGTAGTTTTCGGGAGAGTTCCAGTTTTCAGTAATACTACCGCAAAAACATCCGCTAGATGCTGATCAGCGATCGCATGACGGATAGCGCCAATAACCTCCTCGACATTCAGCTTTCGCAGAAATTGCCGTTGTACCTCGTAGGCGATGACCAGACGTTCTTCCCCCTCCACTTCAATCGAAAAAGCCGCCCCACAGCCCGGACGTAACTGATCATGACAGGTTTCTAAAGTTTGTTCAATATGTTGGGGATAATGGTTGCGACCCCAGAGAATCATCATCTCCTTAATCCTACCCGTAATAAATAATTCCCCATTCTCCAAAAACCCCAGATCACCCGTCCTCAGAAACCCACCCTGATTACCTAATTTAGCCTTAAACGTGCGATCGCTTTCCTCTGGGTTATTCCAATAACCCAAACCAATACCCGCGCCGCGCAGCCAAATTTCCCCTACTTCTCCCTCAGCACAACGGGTTAGGGTTTCCGGGTTAGCAATGACAATTTCATCCCCTAGCCAACCATGACCACAGCCAACCACAGCTTTCGCCGACCGATGATCACTCTCCACAGCTACCACCTTATTTTCCTCCAAAGCCGTGCGATCGACATAGCGAATCACCGGAAGATCTGCTTTTCGACCCCCAGAAATAAATAAAGTCGTCTCCGCCATACCATAACAGGGATAAAAAGCCGATCGTCGAAAACCACACTCCGCGAACGTTTTGGCAAAATTCTCTAAAGTTTCGGCGCGGACAGGTTCAGCCCCAGAAAATGCCACCTCCCAGCTACTTAAATCCAATTTTTTGATCTCACTAGGGGTCGCCTGTCGCCACAGTAAATCATAGGCAAAATTCGGCCCGCCGCTGGTCGTCGCTTGGTACCGAGATATGGCTTTTAACCAGTTCATGGGTTTCTGTACTAGCGCCACCGGAGACATTAACGTTACCGGAAAACCACCATATAGCGGTTGAATGACTCCCCCAATAAGTCCCATATCGTGGAATAGGGGTAGCCAGATCAAGCCTTGACTTTCCCCCCTGTGTTCAAAGGCTTGATAAATCATTTCCGAGTTGTGTAGGACGTTTTGGTGAGTCACCATTACTCCTTTTGGTGTTCCCGTAGAACCCGAAGTATATTGCAGAAATGCTAGGGTTTCCGGGTTGATGTCTGGGGGAGACCAGGACTCTCCTAGCTTCGGGTTTAGACTGTCTGTAGTTATCCAGGGGAGTTGCTCGAATTTGGGCGCTAATTCCGGCACTTTTTTTAATAGTCCTTGTATATGGGATAACAAGGGTTTACTGGTTAGGGCTATTGTAGCGTTTGATAATTCGATGCGTTCTTGCAGTTTTCCTAATCCTTGGCTAGACCGGGGTGGGTTATCCGTTACCGCTACTACCCCCGCATACAGACACCCAAAAAAAGCCGCGATAAATTCTAGTCCGGTGGTGTAGGGATACACTACTAATACATGGGTTCCGGGGGGGACGTGGCGACGAATTTCTGTGGCGATCGCTTTCGCTTGTTCGTCTAGTTCCCTATAGGTTAAGCGCCCCGACTCCGTTTCTCCGTCCGCTAAAAATGTATAGGCGTTTTGGTCTCTTAATTTTTCGGCGCGATCGCGCAGTAGGTCTACTAACGTTTGATACTCAGTCATTTGGCTTGCATATCCCATCTTTTTGATCAAACCACATTTTGCCACTTCCTACCCCCCCTTTAACTTCCCTCACATTTTTACCCAAATTCTCCATTTTCTATTGACAAATATTAGGGCTTGACTTATTATATAAGCATGGGAATCTGTGGCCGCATATATATAGAAATTTGGCCGATATCTTCATATCCCAAGAATTAAAGACCCGAATTTTCATGGGTCTTTGCTAGTTTTTAACCCCCCCCTACAGAACTTGATGGCGATCGCTTAATGATCGCTACCGATAACGCTGGGGTTGGACGCGCCCCGCATTTAATTAACCTTTAAACAGTTGACAAACCTCGGCACTTGACATACAATTTTATTGTGGGAATCTGTGCCGACATATATATGGCTTTTGAGAGCCGGGACCCCTTCGATATCATTTAGAAATCGGAAAAATTGCCATAAAAGCCTCACCAGAACTTAATCTTATCGCCCTTATCCCAACACCATAGTTCATCTCAGGTCAGTATTAGCTTTTTTATTCCTGAATAGTCCCCAAAGTTACCGAAAAAGCCGACAATAGGGAAATCGTTGTCAATAAATGCGAGGCAATGAGAAACCCACTTGATTGACAGGGACTAAGGGAAGCTATTACTATTTGCTGGCTGACTTTGTGTTTCCCGCATCTGCCCATTTTTCGATAAATCAATAGACTATGCAAATCTTCTTGCGAATCTGGTTAGGACAAATTATCTCCGTAGTCGGCACATACATCACAGACTTCGCTTTAGGGGTGTGGGCTTATCAGACCACAGGTTCCCTAACCCTGTTTGCTCTGATCATGGTGTTAGCCTATCTACCCAATCTGCTAATTTCCCCTATAGCAGGGGTGCTAGTAGATCGGTGGAACCGACGTTGGGTGATGCTAATAGCTGATTCTACCACAGGTGTGACAGCAATAGGGATGATGATCCTGTTACAGTCCGGCAGCCTGGAAATTTGGCACATCTACATAGCCGTTAGCATCAGTTCCGTCGCTAACGCCTTCCATATTCCAGCTTACATGGCAGCGATCGCCCAAATTGTTCCCAAACAGCATTTAGGTCGAGCTAACGGCATGGTACAGATATCACGGGCGCTGGCTAGAATTTTGGGTCCGACCATTGCCGGATTTTTAGTAGAAGCTGTCCAGTTGCAGGGGGTATTAGTCTTTGATTTTGCCACCTATGTACTAGCCACCATTGCTCTGCTGAGTGTGAGGCTTCCCGATCCGAAACCAGTCGCATCAAGCGATCGCAAAACCGTTAATTTTGAAAGGATATGGGGAGAAATTAGCTCCGGGTGGGATTATGTAGCCGCGCGTCCGGGACTGTTAGGGTTAATGCTATTTTTTGCAGTCATTTATCTAACAGAAGGAATGATCCAGGTTCTTTTCTGGCCGATTATTCTCAGTTTTGCATCTAGTTCCCAATTGGGGATAGTGTTATCTATTAGTGGTTGCGGGATGTTATTCGGTAGCCTAGTAGTCAGCGCCTGGGGAGGATTAAAACGCCAAGTTAATGGAATTCTGTTGTTTGTCGCCCTACAGGGACTCTGTTTATGTTTAGGAGGATTTCAACCTACCCTATTTTTAGCAGCTATTGGCGGATTTGGTTATCTATTCTCCCAGCCCATTGTCATCAGCAGCAACCAAACTATCTGGCAATGCAAAGTTCCCCAATATCTGCAAGGACGAGTTTTCGCTTTACAAGGGTTATTTGAAAAATCCTTGTTAGTCGTAACACAACTCAGCGTCGGACCTTTGGTTGATGGCATTTTTGAACCCATGATGCAGCCTGGGGGAATATTGGCAGATCGAGTCGGACATATTATCGGTATGGGACCCGGACGGGGAAGTGCTTTGCTTTTGTGTGGGGTCGGTATAATTAATATTGCTGCCGTCATTATTGCCTATCGCAGTCCTCGTCTCCGTCGTTTGGAAGCTGAGGTTCCTGATGCGATCGCTCATTCTGCTAATGTAGTTTCTAGTTAACCTTAAACTAGACCCCGTAATGCTGCCAACTCTTCCATAATTGAAGGGGGTTCATATCCTAAATCAAACGCTTGGGAACTGTCTAGGGATGTATCGGGAGAACGGGGTGCGATCGATTTAACATCCTGTTGCTTTCCTGGCGTAATTCTATCCGCTGGTAAATCTAGCACCTGCGCCATTAGCAAGCCAAACTCATAGCGAGATATCCTCTGTTTTCCCCCTAGGTGTAATATCCCATTAACCTTTTTTTCAATCGCTAACAGTAACCCCCTAGCCGCAGTCGTGCCGCTAACTGGCGTGCGAAATTCATCCTCAAACAGGTTGAGGCAATTTCCCGATTTTAGCGTTTTGATAAATCCCTGGATAAAACTACCCCCATGAGGCGAGGCTATCCCATACATTAAAGGCATTCGACAGATAGCAGCTTTCGGATATCTGGCTAATATTTCCCCTTCCGCTTTCACTTTCTGTCCCCCATAAGTGTTAATCGGACAAACTAGATCAGTTTCTCGATACGGAGGGTTTAAACCATCAAATACTAGGTCAGTCGAAGTAAACACATAAGGAATTCCCGCCGCGCCGCACAAACTCGCCATATCCCCAGCCGCCACCACGTTAATTTTATGAGATATATCCGGGTTCTCTTCGCAAAAATTCGGTTTTGAAGCCGCCGCTGCATGAATGACCGCATCAGGTTTTATTTCTTCCCATACCTGCTTTAAGTCTCCTAATACCGTCAAATCAGTTTTGATAAATTTTACACCACTATCTGTCACCGGACTGGAATTATACGTTCCGTAAACCTCCCATTCAGATTTGGCTACCTGGCATATATTCCAACCCAAGAAACCGCTCGCACCTGTGACTAACAGTTTTGGAATCATCGCTTTTTATTGTATGGCTTTTGCTTCTGTTATCTTCCCGCCTAGTGGTCGATACTTTTGGGGATAATCCTATATATATGTCGCCACAGATTCCCATGCTTCTATAATAGGTCAAGTTCCAGGGTTTGTCAATACTAAATCATCATTTATTTTCCATTCATTGATATGGGGAAAATTACTTAGTTTTTTATGCCCCTAACCGCCAGATGAGCCATAACGCACAAAATGGCGTTTTTGTCAATAGCCAGATTTTGAGCCGTCCATTTTAGCCCCAAAACTCGTGCATCGTGATTTTAAGTTTTAGCCAGAGAATATTGATAATCCGCGATATAATAAGGGTTGTAGCCTCTTTTTTGGCGTAAAAACACAAGAAGCCCTTGGATGCGATTATTTATAGCATACCAAAACCCCTATAAATTCGTCAAGTGTTTGAGAGATATTCTCAATAAAATTTTAACAATTCTTAACATACTTTTAAAATTCAAAACCTTGGAAATTTATCTATCAGCAAAACTTAACTATGCTCGATGATATAAGGGGATAGGTGAGGGGGGCGGGTTTGTTAATATCGCAGTAAGTTTCATTAACTGTGGAACCCGCCATTAAAGTAGAATTGAGAATTGATAACTAAACCCTAGCCCTAACTACTTGTTGTAATACAGCTTCAAACATTTTAATGCCATCAGTATTACCCAACATAGGGTCAGCAGCTCTTTCGGGGTGAGGCATCATACCGACCACAGTACCGGATTGGTTACAAATTCCGGCAATATTATTGAGAGAACCGTTAGGGTTATCGCCTTCATAGCGGAACACGACCTGGTTATTATCTTCTAATTGTGCCAGAGTTTTTTCGTCGGCATAGTAACAACCCTCACCGTGAGCAATAGGAAGAGTAATCACCTCATTAGGTTGATATTTTCTAGTCCAGGGAGTTTTATTATTGACAACTCTGATGGGAACGCGATCGCAAATAAAATGCAGATCCCGATTGCGAACCAAAGCCCCAGGTAAAAGTCCGGCTTCGGTTAAAACTTGGAAACCATTACAGATACCGATCGCGAATTTACCAGCATTTACATGGTCAATAGTAGCGCGAATAATGGGAGAAAAACGGGCGATCGCACCACAGCGCAGATAATCACCATAACTAAACCCGCCGGGAATGACTACCACATCAATATCAGAAAGGTCTGTATCTTGGTGCCACACCATGCGGGTGGGTTTGTTTAAAAGTCCCTGTGTCACCCAGGCGACATCGCGATCGCAGTTAGAACCAGGGAAAACTAGGATACCAAATTTCATATCTAATGGGCTGTAGTGGTTGCAGTTTCCGATAGGGGGGTTAAATCAAAACGATAGGTTTCGATGACCGGGTTGGCTAAAATGCGATCGCAAATTTGATCAATTTGCTGGACTGCTTCCGCTTCGTCCGCCGCCTGGAGTGTCACCTCTATATATTTACCAATTCGGATTTGTTCGACATTTTGATATCCCATCTGCTGAACGCCGGAACGAACCGCCGTCCCGGCTGGGTCTAACACTGAAGGACGAAGGGTGACGTAAACTTTAGCTTGAAATGTTTGTGCCACAAAACTACCCATACTGCTTAACTAACAAATCTTATTATCCACCAAACCCGGATCACAAGAAACATCTACGAATTATCAACTGCAACAAGACTCTAGTTGGCTTCTGGCAGGTGTCACAAAATCTTCATACACATGACACAGGGCTGTAACAAGGCCTGACTATTCTTAACACTGTAAGCAAGCAAGTTTAGTAACTCGCTCCTCACACCATCATCCTTTGTAGTTCCACCGCCACCGCGTCGGTGGATTTTTTTTGGCTTTATGGTTGATTTTTTGTTCAATTTTTAAAAAAATGTACAGCCAGGGTGGCTGGGGGGGGTTGACAGGCGACGGGAACTCATGCTATATTATTGACATATTTTTATATAATTGGATATTTGCAAAAATAAAAAAATTGAATATATTTCGATTTTCTAAAATAATACCATAAGTCAACCCAAAAAGCAAGGGAACCCCCAAAACAGAAATTTTTTGTAACATTTATTAATTTTTTGTTACAAAACTTAACATAATTCGGTTCCCACTGGTAAGGGGATATACTATTGTGTGAGCGCATAAATGGAGGAAAAACAACGGTTTACACACGCCCCTTAGCCCGTCTAATCGAACAGTTCCAGAGGCTGCCCGGTATTGGCCCCAAAACTGCCCAAAGACTTGCCCTTCATATTATCAAACGGCCAGAGGAAGAAGTACAGGCTTTAGCGAGGGCGTTGTTGGAAGCGAAAAAACAGGTAGGTTTGTGTCAGGTATGTTTTCACCTGTCAGCGGAACCTGTTTGCGAAATTTGCCGTAATCCGCAACGCGATCGCGAAACGATATGTGTAGTTAGCGACTCACGGGATGTAATTGCGTTAGAGAAGACTCGTGAATATAGAGGATTGTATCATGTTTTGGGGGGAGTAATTTCCCCGATGGATGGAATTGGACCAGAACAACTAACAGTTCAACCCCTAGTGAGGCGGGTTAGTCAACAACAGGTTAAGGAAGTGATTATCGCGGTTAACCCAAGCGTGGAAGGGGAAACGACGACATTATATTTAGGCCAATTACTGAAGCCTTTTACGAGGGTAACTCGTATTGCTTTTGGTTTACCTGTGGGTGGAGATTTAGAATATGCTGATGAAGTGACCTTAGCGCGGGCGTTAGAAGGGAGACGGGAGTTAGATTAAATAAGTTCTGATTAGAGCAGCGATAAGAGAAAGGTATTGGATGTAGCTGTGACAGTTATCACCAGCCATAAGTGTTTTAACTCACCAAATTACATCTGTATAATCACTGATAGTGGGAGAGCAGATCACGGATCTAATCTGAGAAATGGAGGATGATAAAAGTGTCGAGTTCAAAACACGCTTATGTCTCCAGTCAAACTACTTCCCGGCGCACTCTCCGAAATCACTGCATCGGTAACTGAAACCAGAGCGCTAACTAAAGCCGATCGCTATGGTCTAATGGCAGCGGTACTAGATGAATCCTTAGAAAAAGAAGAACTACGAGCCATAGATCGCCTATTGTACTCAATTCGGCGGGGACGAGTCCGGCTAGTAGACGAAATATAAGTAACGGTATGAATAAATCGAGTCGATCAACAGAATGAACTCGACAGCCTTCTGTTTATCCCAGGAGAGTCCGCATAGCGCGGACTCTTTTTGTTCTGCGAAATCAGTAGCGGGGTACGGTATCATCAACGATTACAGAGTAAGCATCAATGCCCCCGGTAATATTTTTAACATTAGTAAAACCCTGTTGAATGAGCCACTGACCCATTTGGGCTGAACGTCTGCCATGATGACACATTACCCAAGTTTCCTTATGGAGGTCAAGTTCAGAGAAAATGGACTCTGACCACTGCTGATGTTCACTCAAGGGGTAATTGACAAAACCATCAATACTAGCGATCGCCAATTCTTGAGGTTCTCGAACATCAATAAGCTGCACCTCTTGGGTAGGCTTTTGTAGGTAATCAGCAACGGTCTTGACATCAATTTCAGGTAAGTAAAAAAATTGAACCGACATATAACTAAGGTATTTTTAGTTCCTGTATCAATTTCAATAATTATGGCAGATTCTGGAGAAGGTTGCCGAAAAGTTGTAGAGGCGGGCCCTGTAGGGGCGGGTGCGCGATCAGCCACAGCACACAGGATAGGACTGCTACACCCGCCCCGGTGCTAAAGCCAGCCACAGCACACAGGATAGGACTACACCCGCCCCGGTGCTAAAGCCAGCCACAGCACACAGGATAAGACTGCTGCACCCGCCCCAAGCCACTACAGCACACAGGATAGGACTGCTACACCCGCCCCGGTGCTAAAGCCAGCCACAGCACACAGGATAAGACTGCTACACCCGCCCCAGTGCTAAAGCCAGCCACAGCACACAGGATAAGACTGCTACACCCGCCCCGGTGCTAAAGCCAGCCACAGCACACAGGATAAGACTGCTGCACCCGCGTAGGGTGCTTCGCATCGGACAAGCTACGGGAAAAACTAGGATAGGGGCGGGTTATGAAGATTCTGGTGAAATAGAGGATGGATGGGAGAACCCGCCCCTACGGATGGTGATGGACGCGGAAAGATAACAGATTGCTAAAAAATAATAGTAATAGTATCAGGGTGATTGGGTAACTTTATAGGGGCGGGTTATGAAGACTCTGGTGAAATAGAGGATGGATGGGAGAACCCGCCCCTAGGGATGTGATGCACGCCCAAAGATAACAAATTGCTAAAAAACAATAGTATCAGGGTGATTGGGTAACTTTAGTTGAACCAATGGGGGACTCTGACGATAGATAATCGCGCCACTACAGCCAGTAACAGGACCTTGAAACAAAAGACGCTGACCATCATCCGCTTCGACAAACATATTGCCAATACAGACCCTACCGCCGCGACTATCAACCTCGATTTGTAGCAAATTGAGAGTATGCAGATCGGTAATTGTCGCCTTGAGGAGGTGATCGCGTTTAACGACCCGCACTTCAATGGAATCAATACGGAAACTATAAGCATGACCATCGGAAGAGGAAAGATTTAGCTGCACTCCAGGGGGCAACCCTTGGACAAGATTGATAGCGGCTTGCTGGGATTTATGGACTGTCAAACGGTCTATGGGTGGCAGATCGGTAGGTAAAGCGTCTAAATCAATCCTCCAATCAGAGGCTTTGCGGTTAATCTCCTCCTGAATAGCGACAGCCCGCCTAGTGTCAACGTTGGCCGCATAATTTTGCTGTTTAATTTTATTAACAATCCAACGTTGTCGAGCAAACACCTTTAAATGCAGGTTTTCGGCTTGAACAAACTGCTCATAAAATCGTAAAGTCCGCACCAAATCGCCAATTCTTTCGAGGACTATGCCGACTTCGGGAACTGCTAGATAGGTTTTCCAATCGGAATTAGATAATACTTGGTCTATGAGGGTCATATAGCGAGAGCGAGCAATGCGGACCTGTTGTGGGGTCAAATTAGAGCGAGCCAGTTGTCGGATTAACTCAAACTGTAAGCTCTTGATTTCGGATGGAGAACACTCTTCTAAGGCGGCGATCGCATCAGACCATTGTCGGGAGCGCATCAAATATTCTACCCAGTCACGGTAGCGATTTTGTGCAAGTAAAGCGCGTCTAACACATTCGCCATATTTTAACCACTGGGCGGTGACGGGACGACCGGCGCGTTCCCATTCAGCAATAATGCGATCGCTATTTCCGGCTCGTTCCAAATAAGCCAAACCTTCTGGGAAGCCTAATACATCAGCTAAAGCAATATTATATTCCCGTCGGTCAGTAGACCCACAACGCTGCCAACAGCGGACCGCCCGCCGCAAGTTTTTGGCTCGATAGAAGCATTCCCCAGCAATATCTAGGAGGCCATCATATTTGGCTTCATCTAAGGCTTCCAATACATCACCAAATCTTTGCCATTGGGGGAGAGATAATCGCTTTTCGGCCATCAAACGTTTGATTCTGCTGGCATATTCAGAAATGGCAGCTTTCCAGGGTTTGCGGTTGTGGTCCGGCGTGCGAGAACCGAGGTGGGGGCGCCCAGAACTATACTGGGTACTGGCATTTGATCCTACATAATTGGATAAACTGACTTTTCCCGGGTCGGTAGTAGATTTTTGGGCTAGGACTTCTTCTAAAAACAGGGTAAATGCAAAGACCACAGCTAAGGTTTTGGTGGGGGTTGCCATGAATTCTACTAGGGGACGTTCTGCTGGTCTTGATTCAGGGAATTGGTGATACCAGTTGAGTAGGGCTTGCCAACATAGACCATGCCAGAAACATTCCCAGGCTGCGTCATTTTCACCACGGCGATAGAACAATAGCCCGGCTTCTCGAAATCGGCGATCGAATCTCAGAGCCCAGGCTTCACATAGTAGGGCTTCTTGTTCCTTTCCGAGTTCGAGATAGAACTGTTTAGCCCGTCGCAGGGAAACTGGATCTTTCTGCATTCGGCCGTTTTCTTCAAATTCTTGGGCTTGTAATTCCCGGTGATCGAGATCGAGATTTTCGAGACTATCGCCCCAATTTAAACCGCCTATATAGCCGTACCAAATTTGGCGATCGTCTGATGCAGCTAAACATTGTTCTAGTTGGTATGCAGATTGGTGCAACGAGTCTGTGGTTGCATATTGCCAGAGGAGGCGGTCTCCAGCTTCTGTATCAATGACTATTAGGTTAGTGATTCCTCGACTGGCTGCTACATATAATTTATTGAAAAAATACTCTAATTCTAAGGGATGTTCTTGGTCTAAATTGATATAATCCCAAAGCGATCGCCCAAATTCCTTGGCAAACTGTTCGCCAAATTTATATAAAATTACTAGGGGGAATTCTAAGCCTTTAGCTTGAATGGCGCTTAACACATTTTTGGGGGGATTCGTTTCGCTGGCTAGGGGATATAAGGAGGATAAAAATTCATCGTTTTTAATATATTTTAGTTCGCCGTGGGCTTCACATGGTACAATGAAAATGGGCGATTTTTCGATGTGGCGTTTGAGGTCATTCACGGAAAAATTACGCTGACCAAAGATGAATTTTTGGGGATGACGAGCATTGGCGATCGGTTGCCATGCTTCCTGGGGTTTGAGTTGGGGAATTTTAAAAACTAGATGCCGCCATAGGTGAATTAAATTGGTCATTTTGACTATGGCTGGGCTGGATCTGTAATTAGATTCTAGTTCATAAAATGACATTCCTAGATTGAGTTTTTGGTCAGGATCTAGGTGAGAAATTACCTGATCAAAAAATGTGGCTTTGACGCTTTGCCAACGAAATCCGGTGGGGTTAAGGGTCTGAAATGGGTCCCCCGCAAAGGCAAAGGGTAAACTGGGAATGGGGGGATACATAACTGAGTCGGAAAATAGAGAGAGTTTGACGATTAGCAATAGTTCTAACTTGGTGAAATCCTGGGCTTCATCACAAAAAATGGCTGTATATTTGGGGAGGTTATCACCTTGGACTTGCAGGACTCGCCGGATTAAGTCTTGGTCATCCCAATAGCCACCATCATGGGTTAGTTTATAGTACCATGGCCATACCTGTCTATAAATGGCATCAAAGACTTCTGAGGAAATGGTTTTTTCTCGGCGAGGAACATCATCATAATCCTCTGGGGTCATGTATTCATCGTTTTGAGTGACGAGGCTATAGCCTTTGATAAATGTGCGGATAATATGCCAGCATAATTCGGGAGAGTAGCGTTTTTGGCGATGGGTACAGTGTTGGCGGAAGTCGTAGAAGGAGATATAGCGATCGCGATCAAATTTGTCGCTTTCTTCTGGAGGAAGTAAATTAATTAGAAAATCTTGAAAGGATTGAAAGCAAGGTTCTAATGGGGGCATTTTCTCCAGATTACTGCTGTTTAGCATGAACTTATAGTTAGTTATCAGCAGCTTTTCTACCCCTTGTTTAGCGCGAGTTAACAGACGTTCATTATAAGTCAAAAATAGTGGTTTGATCACTTTTTCGGGGAGTGTTTGAGCATAAATTTTCCGGTAGCGATCGCAGTATTCAGCAAACAAATAAACCAACATGGTTGATTTGCCACTGCCCGCGCGACCATTAATAAATAACGGTAGAGAATTTTCAGAATCCGGGCTAGAAAGTTCATGTAAAATTCTTTCTTCTTCCACAGAAAGGGCTAAATTAATACCATTATCTGCTTCGAGTTCTAGCCAAAGTGCTGGGTCTAGAACTAAATAATCTGGATAAGCGCGACGGGTATAACGGGAGAGAATATCAAATGTAATGGGTGTGGAAAAAATACCCTGGGGAAAGTCGAGAGTTAACAGACGGGTCTGTTGTAGCACCGCCTCAATATCGCCTGGTTGAGGTGGACTATCAAAACTGGCTACTAAGAACACTACCCGACGAGGTAAGCCGTCGGCTGTCTCTAAATGGCTATAGAGGACATAATTACTACTGTCTGGTTTACGGGTTAAGTATAAATTGGGCCATGGAGTGTCCTGTTTTTCCTCCTGTCCTTCGACAATGGCTAGGACAATTTCACCATAACTCTGCCATTGGTCGCGAGTTTCCTGCTGCTGAAATTGTTTGATCCAGACCTCACCTTCACAAATAATACGATCGTCTGTGTTGCGAGTCCAGGTAGGTCGTTGTAGCCAACCGTGATAGATTTCTGGTAAAAATTTTGGACGTAAAGGCCCTTTTTGTCTTTCTTTTTGGCCTTTGATACTATTTTCCAGGTCAGTATAATAAACTAGAGGGTCTAAATGCTTTTTCCCGTAGTCTTCGGGGTTTTGCAGAAAAGACTCATATTCATTACCCCCCCTAGTCAAAACATCCAGTAAACACAATACTCGCTCATTCTTAAAAGGAAAGATTTTCCCTAGCAGTCTCAGATTACGGACAGGCCGCTTCAGATAGGGATAATTCCAGTTAAAATAGGCATGGACAGCAGAACTGCCCTGGGTCTGAATGGCTACCACTAATTCTGCAATCTGACCCTGAATACCAAATTGTTTGGCTTGTTGATCAAACCTGGGGGTAGTGTAAATATACATAGGTCTTGCGGATTTCCAATTAACCCAGGGAGTGCAAACGAATTACAGCAAATCTAACTAATTATACTTACAGATACCCACTAATTGTGTGATAATAACCGTATCAGTATCCGAAACATTCCGGCTCAGGTCTAAGGTGATAGGCTGAAACCTAAGCAGGGGTATGGTTTCAGAAACTGCTGTCGCTTGTCTCCCTTTAACATAAATTGGGCTGTGGCGGGTTCACTGAAATAATTGGGCCGACGCTTCCTGGCTGATGCACATAGTTGTTCAGGGGGACTTACAATATTCATAACTTGCTTTTTTGGGAACGGCTGTTTTAATTAGGTTTGAGAATGCAATCAACTTACAACCAAAATTCTTTGCGGGAACAACAACACCCGTTAATTCGTAGATTGGCGAACAGTATTGAACGCCTGTGGGGTCAGTATTTGGATCTGCAACCCTATCATCTGCCTGATGATTTAGGATATATTGAGGGGCGATTAGAAGGGGAAAGGTTGACTATTGAAAATCGCTGCTATCAAACTCCACAGTTTCGTAAGATGCACTTGGAATTGGCTAAGGTGGGTAGTGGTTTGGATATTCTCCATTGTGTGATGTTTCCCCGCAGTTCCTATGCTCTGCCTATGTTTGGTACGGATTTGGTGGGGGGACGTGGTAGAATTGGGGCGGCGATTGTGGATTTGTCGCCCATGAATGGCGATCGCACTTTACCCGAAAATTATCACCGAGTCCTGCAAGAATTACCCCAAAATCATTTTTCTCAACCCCGTGATATTCCCGCCTGGGGGGATATTTTTTCCGAGTTTTGTCTGTTTGTGCGTCCGGCAAATGAGCAAGAGGAAAACCTGTTTCTGAGTCGGGTTGAGACTTATATGGAACTACACTGTCAAAGTGCGATCGCTCAAACTCCAGTTTCCCCAGAGCAACAAATTCACATGATCAACGCTCAACGCCACTACTGTCAACAACAACAGCAAAACGATAAGACCAGGCGCGTCCTCGAAAAAGCCTTTGGCGAGGAATGGGCAGAACGCTATATGACCACAGTTTTATTTGATACTCCTGAAGACTGAGACCAGCCACAGTTAAGGGGTAAAATGAGTGTTACCACTCGAAGTAGTTTTACGGCGTTTAGACTTGTTGCGACCTGATGCTGGTAAGGGAGTTTTACCCTGACTTTCCGGGAGTTTCCTATTAGTACGGAACGTAACATTCATGCCTTCGTTAGATTGTTCTAACACTAATAGGGGAGTAGGTTTGGCTTTTTGGTCCCATTCAATATGGGCAATTCTCCCCTGAATTGTCGGTTGCCAATTATCATGGTCATCCGAGGGACTCAAATAGGTTTCCAAGCAGTCAATAATCTGATTAATAGTCGTTGAAGTTGCTTGCGTGGGTAATTTCATCAACCTAATTTGTATCCGAAATAATACCCGTTTTTTGCTATGTTCAGGGTCTCCTGTGTCGTATTCAACATCAAAAATTGAATCAACTTGGCGACCTTGACCAGCATTACTTTTTTCTCCCACAGCCGCCTGTGTAGGTCGCAGAGCCACAGCTATTTGCTGCTTGACCTTCATCTTAATTTGAACAATGATGGCATAATGGAAAACATCCTCAGACATTCTCATCCTGAGATAATCAAGGTTAAATTCCCTGGAGTGAATTAAGTCTGGGTTTTTCTCCATTTTAGAAATAGTCGCCAAGGCTAATTTATATTTTTTATGGAGTTCTTTATTTCTAAAGGTCTCCATTTTCAACTGCTTGGCAAGACCTTTGTTTTTAGAGTTATAAATGACTGAGACTACAATCAGTATTATTAGCATCAAACCTGTAGCCCCCATCCACAACATTTCTGAGGTGACTTTATTACTCAGATTAGTGGTAGGATTTTCGGAAGGAGTTTGTGCTAATATAGATTCAACGAAATTTGTACTATTATCCATCAGCAATCATCAATAAGGTTGACATACTTCCCCAGGGGAATTTTACATTTAAATATTGACTATTTAAGCCGGGGGACAGGGATTCCTCGAAGGTATTTCGGATCTAGCAGTTTCCTGGACTTGAGCGAATAAGTGACCAAACGCACCCCTTATATCTACTCGTGATAGGTGATTAGTTCTGTTGGTCAAGTGTATTTCTCTAATTATACAAGCAGAAAAGCCACTCGTGGTGGTGAGAAACGGGGCCATCAATATACAAGCCCACCTAGCCACAAGTGCCCAAAAAGATGAAGTTAAATTAATTTTTAGATATATAGCGCTGATTGCTATTGGCATATATACACCCGATCGCAATTGTAGCGAAATTGAGCGGGTGAACTAAACACGCCACACCGCCAAGGCGGTTGGCGTTTCCACTATGATCACAGCAGTCCTGTATTAGTTCCCGGCTTCCCAGTGGCTAATTCAACTTTGACAATTTTTCCACCCATTTTCATAATCCGTTGCTGTTCCCGGAACCAGTTGTCATAGGGAACCAGCTTAGTGAAATAGGTATTTTGTAACTCACGCTGAGTGCGAATCCGTGTTTGGCTGGGAACGCAAGCTGTTACTTTGAAAACTCTCATGATTATCTTGCTCCTGAGTTAAGTCAGCAATTTTGACAGTATTTGACAGTAATATTTATCAAATGACTAAAGGCCGGGAGTCATAAGCCAATACTAGCTCGCTAAAACTTATCAATGATACAGACAAGCCTTTGGCGGTCTAGCACTCACTTCAGACTTCCCTGGCCCTAAGTTTATAGGAATTGAAGAACCAAGACTGTAGTATTTCCAAAGGGGATGACTACATTCTAGCTTCCTCTGTGAGCAGTCTTAGCTCAAGCCAGAGCAGATGTAATCAAAGTAAATGCCCATTTCCTTACCAGCATCAGCACCAACTAAGCCAGCAGTAACTTCTTTCATAGCTTGGATAGCTTGAACGGTAGCGCCAATGGGTACACCCAAAGAGTTATAAGTTTCTTTCAGGCCATTGAGTACACGCTCATCCAGGATGGAAGGATCGCCAGCCAGCATAGCATAGGTAGCATAGCGGAGGTAGTAGTCCAGGTCACGGATGCAAGCAGCATAGCGACGAGTGGTGTACATATTACCACCGGGACGGGTGATATCGGAGTACAGCAGAGACTTAGCAACTGCTTCCTTAACGATGTTAGCTGCATTAGCGCTGATGGTGGTTGCTGCACGAACGCGCAGTTCACCAGTAGCGAAATAGGCTTTCAGTTTTTGGATAGCGCTAGCATCCAGGTATTTACCTTGAACGTCAGAGGAGTTGATTACGGAAGTGATTGCGTCTTGCATGATGGTTTCGTTTGCTAATGGTCGCTTGATCTAGGAATTGTTTAGATGAATCTTGGTCGATTAATAAGAGATAATCGCCAGTGCTTATGACATTGCACCAATTAGGTAGTCGAAGTAAGCACCTGCTTCGGCTGCGTCTTCTCCAGACAGCAGGGAAGTGGCTACACTCTTCATAGCCCGTACACCTTCAGCTACTGCTTCGATGGGAGTACCAAGAGATTTGTACATTTCGCGAACACCTACAACCCCGATTTCTTCAATGGGGGTAACATCGCCAGCAACAATTCCGTAGGTGATCAGACGCAGGTAGTAGTCTAGATCCCGCAGGCAGGTGGCAGTCATTTCCTCACCGTAGGCATTTCCACCGGGAGAGACTACATCAGGACGTTTTTGGAAAAGTTGGTTTCCTGCTTCCTTGATGATGCGCTCACGAGCACCTGTCATGGTTTCAGCAATCCGAACCCGGCGTTCGCCAGAGGTAACAAAGGATTTGATCCGATCTAATTCACCAGGGCTCAGATAACGCGCTTCAGCGTCTGCATTGACGATGGATTTGGTAACGATACTCATTTTCTACCACAGGGTTTAGCTAATGTGTTCATGATGAAGCCTACGACTTTCGGTCAGCCCGGTGTCGTGGCTCCTCAGCTTTGGGAAGTACCATTTAACCTGCCACAGGTGGCGGTTAGCAGGCAACTTCTCCTGAGCAGGCAACTTTTGGCTATTACCAAGATTGCCGAGTCATTTATCGATCGCGATCGGGCGTATTTGATTATACGCCGCCACGAGTTTCGGGTGTCCCTATTTGGTCCCCCAAATGAAACCTCATGACATGACTACCTCGAAATGTATTTTGAGGCATTATGTTCACATTATTAGTATATTTGTAATAGTTTTTAACATTTCATGGGGAAAAACTTAATAATTAGGGACGAGGGACTGAGGTAAATGGCCAAATCCGGCGGTGATTTTCCCGATACTGGCTGAATATTCGGGTCATAATCTTGGCGATCGCTGTTGTAAAATGTCGTTAAAAGATTGTAACAATTCCGAAAGCTAGGACTCTCAATTAACTGATGACAGTGCTGAACTCCAACCCAATAACATTCAACCTCCGACTCATACCCAGGGGCTTACTAATCATGGCCTTAGCTGCCTTGCTAACATTTCCCCTGGGAACTGGTCCAGCTTTAGCAAATATTGACGATGATAAGTTTGATGGCAACATTTTTGCTCTTTATGGCGGTAATGGGTCTCTGGTGCCGCCACGAGTTGAACTGTCCCAGTCTTTGAGACTCCATAAACCAGCATTGCTAGTTTTTTTCCTGGACGACAGCCGCGACTGCAAAGTATTTTCGACAACAGTATCGCAACTACAAGAGTATTACGGAAGGGCTGCGGACTTTATCCCAGTTAATATTGATTCAATCCCCATGGACTCGTCCCTACCTCCCACGGAACCGGGTCATTACTATCGAGGATATGTTCCCCAAACAGTGATAATTGACCAATCAGGAGATGTCGTGTTAGATGAGGTGGGGCTAGTCGCCTATGAAAAGGTAGATGATGTATTCCGGGAAGTATTCGACTTATTACCCCGTGAGAAATCTGTAGAACTGCGACGCAAACCCGTTAATGAGATTAATAGTGAAGCGTTCACCTTTGTCTTGGAATTGTAGAAGTCCAGATTGGTGTCAAGGGACTTAATGCGATCGCTTTTTTGTCCTAACTGGGAATTTGTACTTGTTTTGTCCATTTTCCCAGTAGGCTACCTTCCATTGGGTCAGTCTGATAACTTACTCCTTGCTTTCTCCCCTGGGACGGTTAATCCGGCTAGTGCGATCGCTTAATCCTGTTGGGTACTGCCTATATTGATTTAGGATTGTGTAAATCAGCTTCATTAATTCGTTGTCTCTGGAGTTAACCTCTGATATCAGTTTCTGGTTTTGCTTCATTAATTGCCAGACTAAAAAAACCGTAATGCCATCAGTCCCCAGCTTGACTATACAGCCTTTATCTCAATCATTAAGCACAGTAACAACACTTGGTAAACCAGTTATTCAAACACTGTAAATCCACAAGGCTTACCGCCACTTCTACCAATCTCACTAA
>NZ_JBIMLI010000039.1:4401-36207 GCF_051859755.1 Limnospira sp. | reverse complement strand
GCCAGTTAAGGCTATAGCTGGTCAGCTACCTGAAAGGGGGGCACGAAGCCCCCGTGCTTCAGCCGGGGGTGCTGACTTTGCTACAATTGGTCTAAGTACGATTATAGATCAAACTCGGATTTTTCGCAAATCCTATGTTAATGGGGAGGATAAACTATTACACGCTATAGAGTCGGTGTTGTCTACTGGTCTGGCTGAAGGTGAGAGTTTCGCCTAAGTTCATCAACTCAATAACTGTTGGTAGGTCACGAGTAAGGAAATTGGTAACATGGCTAAATCTCCCATCAAACTGCAACTAGCTTTTTTGTATCCGTTATTATACCCTCTGTTAAAATTCGGTTTTCCTAATTGTTTATGGAGTGGTAATTTATCTCAACGACAAATCGCCCTAACTATAGATGACGGTCCCCATCCTCAATATACCTTGGAATTATTGCAAGTTTTGGACTATTGTCAGATTAAAGCTAGTTTTTTTTGGTTGGGAATTTTCGTCGAAAAATATCCTAAAATTGCTCAAGAAGTCCATCAGCGCGGGCATTTGATTGGGATTCATGGTTATCAGCACAAGTCTTTTACTAGGTTAAATAAACGAGAATTAAAGTTAAGTTTAGACCGAACTCAATCGGCGATTTGTCAGATTTGTGGATTGCCAGAAAATCAAGTTATCTATGTGCGTCCTCCTAATGGATTGTTTACCGGGAAAACTTTACAACTTCTGAATAATTGGAACTATCGAACAGTGATGTGGTCTGTGGTTCCGGAAGATTGGGTAGAACCGGGGGTAGAGGTGGTGAGCGATCGCATTTTGCGACAGACTAAAAATGGCTCGATAATTGTCCTTCATGATGGCTATTTTGGTGGCTGTCATGTAGCAGAAACTAGCGCTAAGGTGATTCCAAAATTATTAAAACAAGGATATGAGTTTGTCACTATTGATCAGTTGTGGATGGGAAGAAAAAATGATACCCTGTTCCCTGTTAGTAATAAAATGCGATCGCCTAATTAACTATGGTATTAAGACCTGAAACTGATCCAATTACTGGTTTGCTGCGCCTTGTCGGAGATGATAACCCCGTAGATATCACCTTTTTTGAGAATCAATTAGGGGTGTTTCCCTTGGGAGTATTTCTAGGGTCTGGAAATGATACAGTCCGAAGTTTAGTAGACCCAGCACTAATTTATGGAAACCAGGGGAATGATCAAATATTTGGAGGGGGAGGAAATGACACCTTATATGGCGGTCAGGGAGATGATTATATCGAGGGTAATGAAGGTGATGATTTAATCTTTGGAAATGCTGGGAATGATATCCTATCAGGAGGACCGGGAAATGATACCATATTTGGGGGACCGGGAAATGATGTTATTGATGGAGATGCGGGAAATAATCTAATTTATGGTGGACAAGGTTCTGATATTCTTAGGGGTGGAGAAGGTAATGATTTAATTTTGGGAGATGCTGGAGAAAATACCATCTTTGGCGGACCAGGAAATGATACCTTATATGGGGGAACTGATGATGATCAAATTGGTGGCGGACTGGGAAATGATCTGATTTTGGGCGGATCTGGTGATGATATTATTAGCGGTGGCGAGGGGGATGATACCATCTATGGGGGACTGGGAAACGATCTGATTTTAGCAGACGAGGGTAATAATATACTATTCGGAAATTCCGGGAGTAATACCCTAGTAGGAGGGACGGGAAATGATACCTTTGTCTTAGAGGCTGGTAATGGTTGGACCACCATTGCTGACACTGATCAGATTTTTGATTTTACCCCCGGACAAGATACTATTTTGCTACTGGGAGATGCTCCCATAGACCAGCTAAATATTATTCTTGATGACACTAACCCTAATATAAATAATACCATTCTGGAAACTCCCACCGGAGAAATTATAGCCCTATTGCGAGGTATCCGTCCTAATGATATTAACCGCAGTGACTTTTTTGTTCCGGGTGTTTTATCCTTTGAATCAACCAGATTTGAAGTACAGGATAATGGCATGAGTACCCAACCCATTACCGTGGTGCGTTCCGGTGGTGAAGATGGTGCAGTTAGTGTAACTTTGATTCCCAGTTTATTAACTCCTTTACCTCCCAGGGGTGTTGATATCAGCCCAATTATGATTAATTTTCCCGATGGAGAATTGGGGGGTAAAACTGTATCAATTCTCATCGCTAATAATCCCATTGTTACCTATCCTGAAGTCTTAGAATTATCGTTACAAGATGCCACCGGAAATGCTACTTTAATTAATCCCACTGTGGCGACATTAAGCATTATTTCTGACCAGACTCCCCCTGACCCTATCCAAACCTTTAATAACCCCATACCTGAATCTTTTGCTAGGTTTGGCGCGGCTTTAGAAACTGTGAACAATCAGATTTTAATTGGTAGTCCGGGATGGAATAATTCCCAAGGTCTAGTTTATGTTTTAGACGGCACAACGGGAGAAATTTTACCAGCCTTTCAGAACCCTTCTGCTAATGCTGGAAGTTCAGAGTTTGGCGCTGCTATTGCTAGTTTAGGTTTAGCCCCGGTAATTGGTGCGCCCACAGATAGTAGCATCGCCTTTGCTTCGGGTGCGGTTTATGTTTATAATACGATAACTGGTTTACCCGTAACTCAATTATTTAATCCCACCCCAGAACCTTTTGATTATTTTGGCTACAGTTTGGCGACTATTGGTAATGATATAATAATTGGTGCGCCAGGGGATAGTACATCGGAATTGCGAGGGGGAATTGCTTATTTATTTGATGGTATAACCGGAGAATTACGGCAAATTTTTAATAATCCTAACCCGCAACCAGATGATTATTTTGGGGCGGCGATCGCCTCTGTGGGAGACTGGGTATTAATTGGCGCACCGGGTAGTTTGGGAATTGGTCAGTCAAACAGTCCGGGTTCGGCTTATTTATTTAATAGTGTAACGGGAGATTTAATCCAGTCTTTCCGTAACCCTAACCCAGGACTAGATAATTTTGGTCATGCTGTCGCCTGGACGGGAATTGGACGGGATATTATCATCGGATCTCCGGGTGATGACCAGCGGGGAATAAATGCTGGGGCGGCATTTTTAATTGATGGTATTACTGGGTCAATTTTGGCAAATTACACACCGGAAAACTTGCGGACAGGCGATCGCTTTGGTGAGTTCATAACCACCACCAGCAACAATAATGTTGTGGTAGGATCTCCCGGTTTCGGTCCTTTCGATTTTGGGGCGGCGTTCAAATTCCAGTTACGCACCGGGGAATTATTAGAAACCTATTTACACCCCGAACTTCCTCCCAGTGATGGAGTGTTGAACTTTGGTAGTGCGATCGCCAGCTTTAATGCAGGGCTAATAATTGCCGCCCCAGACACGAATATCGGCTTAGAAGGTGTTGGGGCGGTTTATCAGTTTTAGGCGACTTTAATGGATTTATACCCGGCGCAAATCTAAGGTTAAAGGGTATTCAGGGCTTAAATTGGGGGTGGAAATTTCCCAAGTTCCGGGAGTGTGACCCATGGCTACAAACCTTTCTAACATCCGGGACTCAGCCTCCCTTTCATTAATGGGAAATGTTGTATAAACTACCCCATTAGGAGGGTTGATATAATAACTACATCCCCCAATAGAACGCATAGCCCAAGTATCAACAATATCGAATAATAGGGGAGTATGGGGGTTAATAGAAGGATGCAATAAAGCCGCATATTGTCGCGCCCGGAACCTGACCCCGCCCACATATTCCCCTGGTTTAAGGGTGGATTTTAACGGCACTGCATAGCCATTACAGGTGACAATATAACGATGGGAAAAGCCATCTAAACCGGGAGAATTTCCCATCGCCCCCCGTAACATAACCTGTAGCCTTTCCATGGAAGAATCAACATATCTAGCGTTACCACCATTTCCGGTTTCTTCTCCTAAAACGTGCCAAGGTTCTATGGCATTTCTTAACTCTAATGTCACCCCATCACGGGTAATTTCTCCATAGACGGGAAAGCGAAAATCTACAAATGGTTTAAACCACGCCAAATTAAAGGGATAACCCGCCGCGTTTAAATCCCTTAAAACTGTGCCTAAATCTTCTTCAATAAAATAGGGCAGTAAAAAGCGATCGTGTAGGGTAGTTCCCCAACGAATTAGGGGTTTAGTATAGGGATGTTCCCAAAACCAAGCTACTAGGGAACGAATTAACAACATTTGCAATAGCCCCATTTGTGCATGGGGAGGCATCGCAAAAGCCCGAAACTCTAATAGCCCTAACTGGTTGCGATAATTCTCTAATGGGTAGAGTTTATCAATACAAAATGCTGAACGGTGAGTATTTCCGGTGACATCAATTAGCAGATTTCGCAATAAGCGATCGACCAATCCTGGTGGTATTTCTCGCCCCTTTTCTAGCTCTTGAAAGGCGATTTCCAACTCATATAATCCTTCGTGTCTGGCTTCATCTACCCGGGGTGATTGGCTAGTCGGTCCGATAAATAACCCCGCAAATAAGTAGGATAAACTAGGGTGATTTTGCCAATAGGAAATCAAACTTCTTAATAAATCTGGGCGACGTAATAGGGGGCTATCTTGAACGCTTTTACCGCCAATGGTGATATGTGCGCCGCCTCCGGTACTTATGCGCCGACCATCTAGGGCATATTTTTCGGTTCCCAACCGACATAGCCGCGCTTCCTCATACAAGGTGGTGGTAATTTCGGTTAATTCTGACCAATTTTTGGCGGGGTGAATATTGACTTCAATTACTCCCGGATCTGGGGTAATCTGAAATCCCATAATCCCATCATTTCCAGGGGGGGTGTATCCTTCAACTAACACGGGAATATTAACAGCAGTGGCGGCTTTTTCAATGGCTGTAATTAAATCTAAAAAACACCGGGCGGAAGTTATGGGAGGAACGAAAACATATATACAGCCATCCCGCGCTTCTACCGCCATGGCTACCCGCACGGAATTTTCTGGTAAATTGATGGGTTCGGAACCAACCACAGCAGGTTTATGATCTAGAGATACTCGCGCTTCTGGGTGCAATTCTTCTGACCAACTTATGCTACTTAATGGCAGTCGAAATCCCAAGGGCGAATCACCTTTTAATAAAATCAATTTCTCCTGTGGTAATTTCCAAGGACAGCTACCCCAGCGTAATTCTTCGGACTCGACAACTGGTAAAATTGGTAAGGCATAACCGGCTAATTCTTCGGTTTCTAATTCATAGGTGGGAATAATGCGATCGCTTTCGATTCCTAAATGTTTAACTAATTCTTGAATAACGATTTCCGCCTGTTTAATCCCATAGCCATAATCGTCACCATCTACCGCCATGAAAGCCCGATTATGCCAAATAGGTTTACCGTCTTCTCGCCAATAACAGCCTAAAGCCCACCTCGGCAAAATTTCCCCCGGATACCATTTTCCCATGCCATAATGTAGCAAGCCGCCACCCTTGGAAAACTTATTTTCTAGGCGGTGTAATAACTGTCCGGCTAACCTGCGCTTTTCCTCTCCCAAGGCTTGTACCTGCCACTGGGGAGACTCAAAATCATCAATAGAAACAAAAGTAGGTTCCCCACCCATGGTTAAACCTACTCCCAAACTTTGCAATTTATCCTCTACTGCTTCCCCGAGGCGGTCTATGGTTTCCCATTGAGTGGGGCTATAGGGTTGACTGGTGCGGGGTTGATTTTCGTAGCGAGAAACTGTCACCGCAAACTCTAAATTTGACCCGCAAGGTTCCGCTGTTCCCTGAACTGGGGAGGCAGCCTGGGGGTCGGCGGTACACACTAGGGGAATATGACCTTCTGCTGCTAAAAAACCAGAGGTGGGGTCTAAACCAATCCAACCAGCGCCGGGAATATATACTTCCGCCCAAGCGTGTAAATCTGCATTATCAGCCTCTGGTCCTGGGGGTCCATCTAATGGGGGAACATCGGGTTTCAGTTGAATCAGATAACCCGATACGAAACGGGCAGCGAGTCCATAGTGCCGCAAAATCTGCACCATTAACCATGCTGTATCTCGACAGGAACCTATTTGAGTTTTTAGGGTTTCTTCGCAGGTTTGAATCCCTGGTTCAAATCTGACTGTATAATTAATATAATCAGAAATTTTCTGATTAATGGTAATGATAAATTCTGGGGTATATATATCTTTGACCCGGTGCTGTTCTACCCAGTCTTTGAGTATGGGGCTGGATTCATCTATTTCTAAAAAGGGGATTAATTCCCGCCCCAGTTGTTCTTCGTAGATAAACGGATAGCGTTCGGCATAGCTTTCCATGACGAAGTTAAACGGATTAATCGGGTGTAAATCCGCAATAATATCTACTGTGACCCCTAGGCGATCGGTTTTTGATAAAAAGTTCAGCCTCCCCAAATAATTGCCATAGGGGTCCTGTTGCCAGGTCATCGTATAATCACTAGGTTCAATCTTGAGGGAATAGCTATTAATGGGGGTGCGACAGTGGGGAGAAGGTCGCAATCCTAATGTATGAGGACCTAGAATTACTGGCTTTTCAAAATGGTAGACAAGCTGATGGTTTAGGCTAACTTTTACTGACATAACTCAATTTGGGCAAGAGGGATATATGGTTCGGAATTTCGCAATTTCAGCCGGCAAAAGACAATACAAAAAAGTTACCTCTCTTGCCTTTTGTCTCTTGCCTTTTGCCCATTGCTATTAATGGAGTTGATGACCACAGCTTCCGCAGAAGCGATCGTCAGGTTGTACTGTCGCACCGCAGTTACTACAGAATTTACGATTTCCTGATGATGGCGCAGATGATGGCTCAGAAGAACCCATTTTTAGTTCCATGGTACCCATCCGCATTTCCATGGGGTTCATACTCATTTGCATATTCCCCATTTGCATCGGTTTCATCGGTTCCATCGGTTTCATCGGTTCCATCGGTTTCATCGGTTCCATCGGTTTCATCGGTGGCATCGAAGATGCCGGGGTACTCGAAACCTGCTGAACTGACATCTGCTGGGCGCTTCCGAGGGAGGGTGTCTGACCCATGACACTCATACTACTTCCCTGGAGTTGCACGAAGTGTTCACCCTGAGCAGTTTCTATTTTCAACACTACCCCATTTCCCGTCCGATACAGGGAGGGGGGGGAAGTCCAGGTTCCGGTCTGGAACCCATTGCTGGCTTGCTGTTGCTGTCCGGGTGATCCACTGGCGATCGTCACAACAGTTTGCGACCCTTGGTTATCAAGATAAACTCTTTGACCGGTGCCTAGCTCGCATACATAAGGCATAATAGCCTCTTCCTACCATAAGAAACATCTAATGCTGATATTGTAAAATTGTTTCCTCACCAAATCCTACTTCTTAACATTTATATTATAAATTCCCCAACACTATACAGATAGCCGACTATACAGGTTCTTAACATTTTGCTGCCCTCCTCATCCAGTATATAAACTTATGTATCAAATTCCCCTAGTTATGTCATCGATATTTGATAAATCTACTGTGGCGATCGCTCTCCATATATTTATCAATACAATTACTCCTTTTTAATCTAATACCAATAACTCATAAAATCCCGAATAAATACTTAGTCATTAATAATCATGTTTGGCACACCCAACTCCCGCCTCCCCATGGTATAATTATCAAAAAATAGACTATACTATAAATACATTACTGGAGACAGCTATGACTATAGCTCAGGAATTAGAACCCACTCAAATCACTCCAGACCAAGATATTGAGTTTCCCCCCGGAGATTTAGAAAGTCAGGAGTTGCCATTGGAAAGTTATTTACACCTACAACAAATCTTGTTACTGATTAAATGCCTAGACTGGTTATGGCAAGACCGAAATGATTATTTTGATGCGGGAAACCTGACAATTTACTATAGTCCTCATCAGAAAAAATCATCAGATTTTCGCGGACCAGATTTCTTTGTGGTGTTAGATACGGAAAGGCGATCGCGCAAAAGTTGGGTAGTGTGGGAAGAAGGGGGAAAATATCCTAATATCATTGTCGAGTTATTATCAAGTTCCACAGCTAAGACTGACCGCACGGAGAAAAAGAAAATCTATCAAGAGATTTTTCGCACTCCGGAATATTTCTGGTTTGACCCGGAGAGTTTAGAGTTTCAAGGATTTGCGTTAATTCAGGGAACCTATCAACCGATAACTCCCAATGATATGGGACATTTATGGAGTGAACAACTGCAACTATTCTTAGGGATAGAAAATCGTCAACTCCGCTTTTTTAGTCCTGATGGTGTTTTAGTACCAACTCCGGAAGAATCAGCTACGGAAGCTCAACAACAGTTAGAAGTTGAACGACAACAGAAAGACAAACTAGCTGCTAAATTGCGAGAGTTGGGGATTGACCCTGAACAGTTGTAAATAATGCGGGTTAAATCATTGACAGACATTAGAAACACTTAAATCTATGACGGCTTTCAAACCCTCATAAAATAGGATTTAACCCCGCCAAAATCTCCTTTAATAAGCTGTTCTTCGTCAATATAGAAATAGAAATAATCAGAACAATCAAAAGGATGATTAAATTCTAATAATAATTGTCCTTTGGCATTATGTAAAACTTCTGGTACATAGGAATGAAACTCTGGAAATCCTGCCATTTTAGCGTTAATACCAACTTGATTTTCTGGCTGATAATCTAAAAACCATTCGTCAAATTTATCGCCAATGTCTGTCAATTTATCGGGAATACTATTGTAGCAATAATCCCAAAATATATCCTCTCCTACAGAAAAATCGATTGTATAAATATGGTGATACCATTCATCCCTGTAACGCTTATCTAGGGTGAAGCTAAAATCTGTGACCAGGGTGCTTTCATCTTGAGAAATTTCTGGGAAATAGATAATCCGGTGTGGTTCTGGACCCAGTACACACATGGGGACACTGAGACTAGAATAGAACTGTAATAGACCCTGAGATGGCAATTTAAACCCGGGGAGAGAAGGAACCTCCGCACAGTTAATCTGGAGTAAAAACATCATCATTTCCCCAGTTTGACGATCGCAAGGATACTCCATTCCCTTGGGTAAATAGGGCAACCCTCCGACCTTAGTTTCCCACAACTTCAGGGGATCATTGCTGAGGTCTTTGGCTAAAAAACCCTGTTTATTAAAAGCCAGATTAATATAGGGTTGCACATTACTAACCAGGAAAGAACGCAGAGATTCAAACTCCGGGGGTAAATCTTCTAACAAGCGAGGTGTTACCATAAATAAAACTGCGACGGCGCACAGTCTTAAAGAACTTGATACTGTTTTAGCATAGTTTGGCGAAAGTTGCTAGGTCAAAGACAAATCATATCTTAACTGCTATTTATAATAACACTAATTGTGACTATATTGTTGATTGGTTCCATGTCGGCTTTGTCTCTATAAAATCGATATCGCATATTTAATCCAATCTTCTGCACTATTATTTTCTGATAAATTAGGATGAGATGTAATAGCTTTTAAGGCTTGCATAACTTCGGAAGTGGTATAACCTAAAGCCAACAGAGATATTTCTACTTCCTCTTGGATTTCTGCACTTAAATTAGATGTGGAAACTGTAGGAAGTCCTGCTTGTTTTCGCCACTCTGATAACTTGGTTTTTAATTCTAGGGTAATCCGTTCGGCTGTTTTTTTTCCCACTCCCGGAGTTTTAGTTAAAATCCCGGTATTTCCGCCCACAATTGCTTGGACTAAATCCGGTAATGCGAGGGTATCTAAAAGGGCGATCGCCAATTGCATACCAATACCACTAACACTCACTAATTGACGAAATAGATCTCGTTCCGCCATACTGCTAAACCCATACAAAACCATCAGATCATCCCGGATATGTAGATGAGTAAATACCTGTAAATTTTCGCCTATTTTAGCATCTAAATTCTGCATCCTGGGTAAAATTTGCAACTCATAACCAACTCCATTAACATCAAGCCATAAAAAGACTCTATTTCCCGTCTTTTTATAAATACCAGCTACAGTGCCATTTAAATAACCAATCATAGTCTATTTTTCCTCAAATTATCATAAATTAACCCCGGCTAACGAATAAACTCACTCTGGTTGAGATAGCTATTCACGGTTTGACTGTAATTTGCTACGATCGCCAACATACAAAATAGCATTAAGGCAATAGTTTTGAGTACAAATCGCTTTTGGTCTTGGCTACCTCAACTGTCACGACAAGTGTGGATTTTAGCAGTTGGTCGTCTACTGTCCCAAACGGGAACAGGATTTACCCTATTTTACGCGCCAATTTTCTTTGTTAATCAGGTAGGTTTATCCTCAACCGCCGTAGGAATAGCGCTAGGAAGCGCCCAAATTTCCGGGGTAATTGGGAGAGTCTTCGGGGGGTCTTGTTGTGACTCTCCTCGCTTCGGTCGGCGCTGGACATTATTGGTATCGGCGATAATTTCTGCCCTCTCATCTTTTGTCCTAGCATTTACCACCAATTTTATGATGTTAATTCTAGGGAATTTATTGTTAGGATTAGGTATCGGACTTTACTGGCCAGCCACAGAAACCATAGTAGCTGATTTAACCACGGGAAAGACCCGCAACGAAGCCTATGCTATCACTCGTTTGGGGGATAATATCGGCTTACAGGTCGGCATTATCATGGGTGGGGTAGTGATTGCCACAACGGGGGCTTATCGACTGTTATTTGTGCTAGATGGATTGTCTTTCCTCATCTTTTTTATAGTGATTTATCTAGCGATAGCGGAAACTTACCAATCCCCTATTATATCAACAGATACCGAATCCGCTGCATCTTCTAATAGTTGGATGGTGGCTTTAAGCGATCGCACCCTATTAATTTATGCAGCAGTCAATATTTTATTTACCTTCTATATGTCGCAAATTCATAGCACCATTCCCCTATATCTTAACAACTTTGTGAAAGCCGAATTTTCCAGCATCACCATTAGCGCCCTGTTTGCCGGACACACAGCGATCGCCATCTTACTTTTACTCCCCATGTCCCGCATTCTTAATCCTCTCAGTCGCCCCCATGCCCTAATTGTATCAGCTATACTATGGGGCATAGGATTTTTAATTACGGGGTTAATGGGAATAGTAAAAACCGGAACTTTAACCTTAGCTATTCTGGGATTAGGAATTTTAGCGATCGCTACAGTTACTTATAGCCCCGCCGCCTCGTCCTTAGCGGCTAATCTGGCCCCGGACTCCCTGCGAGGAATTTATTTAGCTATTAATTCTCAATGTTGGGCGATCGGTTATTTAATCGGCCCCCCTCTTGGGGGATTAGCCCTTGATCAAACCCCGGAAATTATTAGCCAATTTTGGTTAGGATTAGCCCTAAGTGTCTTGATAGCGATCGCCATTTTACAGCATCTGCATAAAACCATGAAGCATCTCAACCACTAATCCCTATATATCAATTCTTCAGCTTGAAACTGATGGTTAGTATCTAAACACCAGTTGAGTAAGTCAGTAGCCTGACCCCCGATCACAGAAACAATAATATAGGAGTATTCCGACCAGGCGCAAACCCGATCAAATTCTGAAGGAATCGCAGTATGATCGGGGTGCGAATGATATATACCAATAATCGAAAGATGGCGATCGCGTCCCTCCTTTTGCGCTTTCATTAACGCTTCTGGGGCGATCGTAAAACGTTCTTGGCGAGTGGTTATATTGGGGCTATTGTCTAACCCTTGGAATACCTCAGCAGTGACTGGACTCCAAGCATTTTCCATCGACCAAACTTCCATAATCATTTTGCGATCGCCTGAGTCTTGCCGCCCCATGAGCAAACCACAACACTCCTGGGGATAACTTTGTTCTGCATGATTCCGAATTTTAGCAACTTGTTCAGAGGTGATAATTAACATAATTTTGGCATCAATTAACCATCTACTTACCTAGGGTAGCCATCGGGGGTTAAATCCCAAAAACGGCAATTCTTCCGGTTTCCATTGAGAAGCATTAGCATCTGTTGAACTATCCGTTACTAAAGGCAATAACCACAGGCGACTCGTGGTAATAGTATCTCCCCCATCAGTACGAGGTCGGTTTTCTATCTCTTCATCCATAATTCTAGTTATAGTTTGATCAAACAGTAAAGCCAGACCATCGGGAGATAAACTCAGATTAATTTGTTGCTGATTCGGCAAAATTACCAGCGGGAAAATCTCCTCAGTTTTTAAGTCGATCGCCACAATATAAGGCTGTTCTGTGTATTCCTCGTTATCCTCAATTAGCTCAGTAATTAGAGCATAAATAATTGTCTGGCTAGGGTCAAACTCGATACTCAGAATATTGCCAAACTCAGCAGTTCTATATAATTCCCGTTCATTACCTACCGTATCCACCACAAATAGCGATCGGGTTCCATCGGAATTAAACTTTAGTAGCGCCGCCGCCGACCCATCGGCAGCAAACCCCAAAACCTGACCAAACTTAGGTAAATATTCCAGCACCTCAGCATTGGGTTCTAAGGGTAAAATAGTCGTCAGATCCGGCCCTTGGGAAATCAGCAAAGATTTGCTATCAGGTGCAATCATAAAATTTCCCCCCTGAGTTTCTAAAGGTCTCGGAGAACGTCCCTGCCGAATCACCCAAGGACTAGCATCAACCGGATTTCTTTTGTTGACCCGCTGCACAACAATCACCTTACCATCACGAGACAAATCAAATCGGAGGTTACTGTAATATTTGTTATCTAAAATTGTTTCTAATTGACCACGATGTTGAGGCGCTGAAGAACCTTGACCTACAGATTCAGGGTTAATACCAGTCATCACAGTATACAATTGTGGGTCAAACTGTCCACTACTACGATCGCCCCTTTCTATAGCTAAAAACAAAATGCGATCGCCCCTCGGATAAGGTTCAAACTGTATTACCGTTAAATTTTCAGGAGTTAAAGCCACAGGTGTCGGGTCTTGAGACAAATTCACCAGCATCAGTCTCCCTTCCTGGTCTCCTTCCACCCCAATATATACAAAAGCGCGATCGCGACTACGAAAATAGCCCGTAAACGGTTCAATTAACTGACCTTCCTGATTCTCATATAATTGATCCGTTACCCCTTGTAACTGCACACTGAACGGCGTACCATAGGGAACCGGATCTAGCAAAGTATAAGCCATGCGCTTTCCCGCCCAACTGATTTTTCCCGGTAAAGGCGGGTCAATGCGGAGATTTCTCTCTACCCCCTCCCGGTCCATCGGACGGTTAAATGTCAACAGAAACGCCCTATCTTCCGCCCCTACCAGCCTATTCGCCCAACTGAACTCTCGCACACGAGGAATAGTGCGATCGCCACTCAAAACCACCCCCAAAATTAACACACCCAAAACTAACATCAAAGTGATCGCCGCTCGATCCAACGGTTGACTTTTTTCCGCCAAATTCCTCAATTTAGATGGAAAGCTGGTCATAGTTCCTCTATATGTATGCTTATGATCCTGTCCTACATTAGCACAACTACCAAAATTCAGTTATCACTGATAGACAATTTCACAGGTTTAGCCATTTCTGCCATCTTAATTAATTCATGAATTTGGGTGTCTTTATTAACCGGAATACGAGAAATTCGGAACGGATTTTTTAACTGAGTTGGTCGGGAGACTCGATTATCATAAAGATACCCAGTTAAATGATAGCCTCTCAGATATCTTTCTAATTGAGTAGATAACGCACCAAAAGGATAAGCAATATGAGCAGCCACTAATTGATTACGATCTAAATCTTCGGTACATTTCCGTAATTGAGATTTCCCCCATTCCAACTCAATCCGTAAATTATTAGCATCTAGTTTAGTCAGATTTTGATGAGAATAGCCGTGAGACTGAATATCATAATATCCCTTGGCAAAACCATATCGTAAATCCTCACAACTTAGATGAGGAATATAGGGAGGCATATTAACCCCCATATAAGCAGGATTAACAAATAAAACCACCTTCACTTTTTCACGATAAATATATTCCAAGTCTTTTAAGATTGGCAGTACATGATCATGAACCCCAGCATAACCATCATCAAAGGTAATCATCACTGGCTTGCGGTTTTCATACTCAGCCGGTATAGGTTGAGACTTTTGGATAAAATAAACAAATAAATCCTGGCTAGACAGAAACCAATAATCATTAACTACTAGGTAATTCAAAAAACTATAAAGCTGGCGTTTTTCGTAATCTGTACTAACTAGGGGACGCTGAAATTTAACTAAGTCTTCCCGGCTATCAATAATATCATGAAATCCAAAGATAGGAACTCTCACCCATGGAGATTTACTAGCACCAGAAACACTTATACTTAATAAACTTAACAGTAATAGCCATATACTCCGTATAGATAGCCTTTTAGCAATTATTAATATCTCCAAAAACCTGTTAATATTAGTCATTGATTCTCCACCATTATACCTGCCTCTCCCCAACCCTCTTTCAGAGATAGTTACATTATCCATTATCCACCCATCCTCTCATTTTACCAGGATTGAGTAAACCTAGAGGATCATATTTTCGTTTAAAGTTTAATTGTTGTAGATCAACCTTCTTCATTCCCCCATCTTCCAAAATGTAGGTATGGGGATTAAAAATAATTGCCCCTCGGTCTTCATGATATTGGATAATTTCATTTAACCTAGCTTCATTCGTAAATCGGACAATTGGTAACCCGGCTGGGTGTAAATTTCCCCCAGTACGCAGAAACTCCAAATGCTGAATCACCTCATCCCCAAAATAATCATAACATTCCTGAATCAATTTTAATTCTGGGTCGGCTGGAAATAGGGTTTGTAAATAGGTTAAAGATGGGTCTATACTGCGAGCGTGTAAAGTCGTATGATTCCAGGTAAACTCAATGATAGTTGTACCCTTTACGGTTTCCTGGGTGGATTTTTGATAGCAGATTTTACCCTGAAAATTTTTAATCAATTCTTGTAAAGGTTCGAGGCTAGTTTCAGCTACCATTAACAGTGCCGCCTGTTCACCAGATGGGATCATCTCACGAAAAGGAATAAAATAGGATGGAATTGGGGCGGCGCAAATAGAAACTAATTTTTTGATCATACCATCGGACTGACTTAAAGCCTGACCGAATTTCGCAGCATTCATAAACTCGTTAAAGGTGACAATTAACTCCACCCATGGATATACAGGTGCTAGAGGTATTTCTAATTGGGTAATAATGCCATTAGTACCATAGGCATGATTAATATTTTGCACGGCATCTCCCCTGAGTTCAATTATCCTAGGTTCCGCTTCTAAGGTGACAACACGGACGGCGTGAAGGTTGCCATTATCCCGTAATTGTCCATAAGTAATCGAACCAATACCACCACTACCACCACCAATAAAACCCCCAATAGTCGCTGTCCGATAGGTAGAGGGAAACATCCGCAGTTCCCAACCAATTTCGCGAGTTTTTTTGTCTAATGCTGCTAGTTTAACCCCCGGTTCTACACAGGCACAACCTGGCTTAATCCAGACTATATTATTCATTTTAGACATATCTAAAATTACCCCACCTTTCAGGGGTACACACTGCCCATAGTTCCCGGTTCCGGCTCCCCTAACCGTTAGGGGTATCTGATAGTCAACGCAGAGTTTAGCTACTTTTAAAACTTCCGATTCCGAACGGGGAAGCACTACAATATCACCCGTTTTGTCTTGTAAAAGCGGTTTTAAGATGGGGCTAAAGTGGTAGTAGTCTTGGGATAGTTTGGCTACCTGAGAGCGATCGCTTATCGTTTCAATCTCTCCTAACATGGCACAAAAATCATCCCAGTTGTGCTGGTCACTTGCTCGTGTCATTTGCTTTTACCTTGAATTTCAATTCACCGCACATCCCCGCCAATTACCAGCTCTCTCTCCCAAAAACCAAGTTTTTATTCATTGCTGATTTGCGGATATTGTGCTATACTATATTGTAGCATATACTGGTTAAATGTAATTTTCATTAAAATCCCCAATGTCTGAGGAACGGGTTTACTGGCTGGCATGGTCAAAAATTCATGGTATCGGCCCCATCACCCTTCAAAGATTACAGGAAAGGTTCGGAAGTCTGGCCACCGCTTGGCAGGCATCCCCCATGGAATTAGGTTCTGTAGAAGGGTTCGGAAGACAGAGTTTAGAAAAAGTGATCACTGAGCGATCGCAAATTAACCCCCAGCAACTATTGCAAAATCATCTGATTAAAAACCCTAACTTTTGGACTCCCGCCGACCCAAATTATCCTCGGCTTTTATCAGAAATACCCTCCCCACCACCAGTGCTTTATTACCGAGGAATAATCAACCCCGAAGAAAATCAAGGCCATGTCCCCACCATTGGCATTGTAGGAACCCGCTACCCCACAGAATATGGACGACGCTGGACTCGCAAAATTAGCAGCACCCTAGCACATCATGGCTTTACTATTGTATCAGGAATGGCAGCAGGTATCGACACAGAAGCTCATCGCAGTTGTTTAGAAGCAGGAGGACGTACCCTAGCCGTTTTAGGCACGGGAGTTGATATTGCTTATCCCAAAGAAAATCGCCCCCTTTGTGAGCAGGTATTACAACAGGGATTATTAATTAGTGAATTTCCCAGTGGCACTAAACCCAACGCTACCAATTTTCCCCGACGTAACCGCATTATTGCTGGGCTAAGTCTGGCAGTATTTGTCATGGAAGCACCTCAACGTTCAGGAGCCTTAATTACTGCCCGTATTGCCAATGAATTTGTCCGAGATGTTTATGTTTTACCAGGTCGTTTAGATGATGAGAAATCCCACGGTTGTCTAAAGTTAATTGATGGCGGTGCTGGCGTGATTCCCGTGGACATTGAACAACTCCTAGAACAACTTGGCGCTATCCCTCAATTAGACACACCTACCCAGCTTTCTATTCTGGAACAGACTAAACCCCGACCAGAATCTCCTAATTTAGACCCAGATTTAGCTAAAATATTAAATGCGATCGCCTCCCAACCCACACCATTTGATTTAATTGTTGAACAGTCGGGAATGGATGCCGCAACTGTCTCCAGCCAATTATTACAATTAGAATTATTGGAGTTAGTTACCCAGCTTCCCGGAATGCGATATCAGAGAGCATAATCAATCACCACTTTCTTAATTGATAAAATCCTAACCCACTCGGTTTATTAAAACTCGGAGATATCCGCAGTAATCGTCCCCGCTTTGATTATGTAATTGCCAACCTTTCCCGCAGGATAAACTCAGCAATCTGTAAATCTACAGGAGTAGTAACTTTCAGATTAGTTTCCTCCCCCTCCACCACCTGAACCGGAAGACCACAACGTTCAAACAGCGCCGCATCATCAGTAACGTCCCAACCCAGATGACGGCCTTTTTCGTGACATTCCCTCAGTAGTGGAACTTCAAAACCTTGGGGAGTTTGGGCGGCCCATAATTGACGGCGATCGGGAGTATCCTGGATAAAATTATTACCATCCACTATTTTGATGGTATCCTTGACTGGAATAGCGGCAATCAAACCAGATACCGATTCGAGAGCCTTCGTACAGCGATCGAATAAATCGGGGGTCGCTAAACATCTCGCGCCGTCGTGGATTAAAACCCGGTCGGCTTCAGGGGGAAGAGCTTGTAAGCCGTTATAAACCGACTCCTGACGGGTTTCTCCCCCAATAATGAACTTTATGGGTAGATTCAGGGAAACCTCGTCTACGATCGCCTTAAAATCCGGGAAATCAGCAGTTTGTCCGATAATACCAATCCAAATAATCGATTTAGATGCCCCGGCACTAGCTAGAGTCCAACCAAGTAGGGATCTGTCCAATAATTTCAGTAGCAATTTGTTACAGCTTGCCCCCATACGCCGTCCACTTCCGGCGGCGGGAATTAGTAAATACATGATTACCTAAGTCTTTTGTTTTTGGTGATAGTATTATAGAGCGTCACTGAGAATAGGCAAACCATTCGATGCTCATCTCGCGCCCTCTTTAATTATTCTTCTAAAACCAATTTCCATCCCTTTCAGCCATGGCATACAGGCTGTGGCGCTGCCCAAAAATTATTCCCCCCTACTTCACCCACTCAGGTTAACCCCCGCCCAGTAAACCTGAGATATTTTTCTATGGTTTTCCGAACTGTCTTCATTTAGAATTAAGCTGATAAGTAGATTAACTCTATTAATTAAAATGAAAATACTAGCCCTTGTCCCAGGTGGGATTGGCGACCAAATTCTGTTTTTCCCTACCCTAGACGATTTAAAGCAAGCCTATCCCCATGCCCAAATTTCCGTAGTGACCGAACCTAGGGCCCAAACTGCTTACCGCGTCTGTAAGTCAGTATCCAAAGTTATCCCCTATGATTTTAAAGGGCGCAATAGTCTCGCCGACTGGGGTAATTTGATTGGCATTGTCCGTGACCGAGAATATGATGTAGTGATCTCCCTCGGACAACGATGGACTGTAGGGCTGTTGCTGTGGCTGACGGGAATACCTAACCGCGTCGGTTATGCAGGGAGTAGCGGAGAAATCTTTCTCACCGATGCTGTCCCCCTCAAAACTGAACAGTATGCAGCCCAGATGTACCATGATTTATTGCAGGGCCTAGACATTATCACCCCCTTTAGCGGATTACAGATTAATGTCCCTAAGTCGGACTTGGCTTGGGCTGATAGGGAACAGGAAAGCCTCGGAGTTAAGGAAAGTGGCTATATCCTTATTCATGGCGGGTCTAGTCAGATGGCTATTAATAAGGGCATTGATAAAATTTACCCGGTTGAAAGCTGGCAGAAGATTATTGAGGATATCCAACAGCGACAGCCTAACCTACCTGTGGTTTTGGTCGAAGGACCTGAAGATCAAGCCCTGATTACTCAAATAACCCAGCGTTGTCCTCAAGTTAAGTTGACACAACCAGAGGATATTGGTAAACTCGCGGCGATGATCGCTGCTGCTAATCTTATGGTTTGTACCGATAGCGCCCCCATGCACTTGGCGATCGCCGTTGGTACTTATACCATTGCTTTATTTGGTCCTACTGATCCTCATAAATTACTCCCCCCCAGCGAAAGGGCGATCGCTGTCAAATCTCCCACCGGAAAAATGGCTGATATCTCCCCTGATGAAGTCTTAAAGCGGATTTGGGGAAATTAGGTTTTTTTGTGGACCAACTCGACACGCTGAGGCTTCTGGCTTTCAGTGTGTCAGATTTGAGGCGATCGCCAACAATTCATCAACCCCATTTACAGTTACAATTTTAGTCTGCAAAGTCGCCTCTACTTCCGCCACAGTCAAATCATCCAAAAAGCGAGTATCCCCAGTTTTCAACATTAAAGACGGAAGCAAAACCCCATCACCCAAATCTCGTCCTTGGAGTCCCGCGATTAAATCCTGACCCGTCAACAACCCCGTTACAGTTATTTCCTGTCCCCAATAATCACTAGCCAAAGCCACCATTTCCACCCTTAACCCTTCCACCCCATTCAACCGGGCGACAATAGGCTTAAACGCCAATTCTACAGCATTCCCCACCACCCAAGTCCAGCGCCGAGGACTAGCCACACCATTCCCAGTTTCCCATTTCACCCTCTCAAAAGCCGTCTCAAATTCCCTTAAAAACTTACGAATAGACCCCACCCCATTACCAATTTGCGGATAGTCCTCATAATCAGACTCTGGTGGTAACTCCTCACGGGCGATTAAAAACCATTCATCCGCCAACCACACACAAGTTGACCCCAATTCTTGCTTGAATTTATCCTGGAGGTTTTGCACTTGCTTAATCACCTCCCTCGCCTTTTCCTGGCTTACCGAAATCAGTTGATCTTCCGGGGGTCGAAAACGAGTTAACCCCACCGGAACCACCGCCACCGAAGCCACCGCCGGAATATCTCCCCGGTGAAATTCCGCTAAATCTAGTAAAGTTTTTTCTAGGTGAACACCATCATTTATCCCCGGACAAACCACCACTTGAGCATGAATTTGTAAACGGTGCTTTTGAAACCATTTTAACTGCTCTAAAATCTGACCTGCTCGCTGATTTTTCAGCAGCAAACTTCTCACTTCTGGCTCGGTGGCATGGACGGAAACATACAGAGGCGAAATTCTCATCTGAGCAATTCTATCCCACTCAGATTGAGGTAAATTAGTTAAGGTTAGATAAGAACCATAGAGAAAACTCAGGCGATAATCATCATCTTTTAAGTAAAGAGAACCTCTTTTTCCAGGCGGTTGCTGGTCTATAAAGCAAAAAGGACAGCGGTTATTGCACTGAATTAAACCATCAAATAGGGCGGTTTCAAACTCTAAACCTAGGCTCTCGTCATAGTCTTTTTCTAGCTCAATATGATGGGTTTTTCCCTGACTGTCAATCACTTCAATTTCCAGAAACTCATCCGCACACAGGAATTGATAATCGATTAAATCGCGGGGACGAGTTCCATTAATGGACACGATCGCATCTCCGGGTTCAAAACCCACATCAGCCCCAATGGAGTCCGGTAACACCTCAGTAATTAGCGCCGGACGGATAGAAGATACACTCATACTGCCATCTCAACCTCACAGATAATACCCTACCACAATCAATTATCCATTAATTCCCTGGTGAGGTAGGACGGGTTGGTTTCTTAATCTTCTGGCCCGCCTGGGAGGAACTAGCGGAACTTCCCCCGATCGCGATCGCCCTCTCCCTATTCTATATTAAATATTCTCCAAAGCGCCGCCTACCACTGCCGTTAAAATCGCCACACCAAAAGCTAGTCTATACCACACAAACAGCCATGTACTACTGGTTTGCAGATAACGGATTAACCAGGCGATAGATAGGTAGGAAAATATGGTTGACGAAATTAAACCCACTACTAACGCCGCTGTACTAATGTCGTCTATTCCAGCCTCTAAGAAGTCTTTTAATTCTACCAACCCTGCTAGGGTAATCGCCGGAATTCCTAATAAAAACGAAAATCGGGCGGCGGTTCCCCTTTCTAGTCCCATAAATAACCCGGCGGTTATGGTGGAACCTGACCGGGATACACCCGGTATCAGCGCTAAGGTTTGCGCCAAACCCATCAGTACCCCGTCCTTAGCATTCAGATGGTCAAAGTCTCGCTTTCGGCTTCCTAGTTTTTCCGCGATCGCCAATAGGCTGGCCATCACAATCGAAGCGATCGCGATCGCCACTGTACTCCGCAGAGGTGAACTATCGTAATCGGGTATAAATAATTTAATCAGTAACCCAAAAAACACAATCGGTAGAGTTCCCAAACCAATCCCCAAAGCCATACGAAAATCTACCGACTGGTAATCCGATTTAGCGATCGCATCTATCGCCCCCAATACTACCTTTTTCAGATCAGACCAGAAAAACGAGAAAATCGCCGCCATGCTCCCCAATTGAATAATAGCCGTAAATGCTACCCCAGGATCTCCCCATCCTAGTGCCATCGGAACTATTTTTAAATGGGCGCTGCTACTAATCGGGATAAATTCCGTTAGTCCCTGGACTATCCCTAAAATAATCGCCTGGAATAACGTCATCTGCGATTCTACTTCAATTTCTCCCATTCCTGGCGTGACTAAATCTGCCATATAGACCGGAAGACTCTGGAAATCCATGATTGTGGGGAATTGTCTCATTAACTCTAGATCTGAAATTTACACTTCTACGCACTGGACCAATTTAACATCCTCTCGTCAATTAACAGAGTTTTGTTAAGTTTTGTAACAAATATTAAGAAATGTTAAAAAATTTGCGGATTGGGGAAATGGGATATCTTTTTGAGGTCACTTGTGTTACTATATTAATAATGGCATTTATGCCTTTTTTTTATTTTTGCTAATATCCAATTATTTAACAATATGTCAATATAATACCCCAAATCGTCCCCCCTGTCAACCCCCCTTTATCTTTTTTTTATAATTGACCAAAAAATCAACTATTGATTTTTGTGTAGAATTTATGCCCCTGGGGGGGATAAATATTTGTGATATCATCAATTAATATGAACTTCAGTAACAAATCTTAAAGAAGCCTTGTTTAGCAATATTCTTCTGGCCTACATTCTGACATCAACTCAACCGCTGTGGGTACAGCAGTGGTCTTGGGCAACATTTGTCAAAAAAGCCCAACAGAGTCAAAGGTGGTTACCATTTACGATCGCCGTATTTTTAGTATCAGTCCCAGTATTTTTCCAAGCGCCCCTAGTGAGAATCTGGCCAATGTTGAGCCTAATCATGACCGGGGGATGGTTAGGGGTAAGTTTATATTTACTGAGAACCAAAGAAACGGAATTATGGGGAGATTTGCTATTTGGATTTAGCTGGACTTGGTTAACCGGGTCGATATATTGGGGTTGGCTGAGGTGGGAACCCCTGCTACATTTACCGGTAGAATCGATAGGAGTTCCCTTTGCGGTGTGGTGTCTGTGGCGGGGATGGGGTAAAGTAGGCAATTGGTTTTACCTAGGGTCTCTATTCGGAACCGCCGTTACGGACGGATACTTTTATATAGCAGGTTTAATCCCCAGTTGGCGACAATTAATGCAGGTCGATCCATCAATGGCCATGCCTATATTCCAAAATGCGATCGCCCTAGCAGGAACCCCGTGGGGAATTAGCTGGGCGGTAGTATTAGCCATGACCCTATTCGGAGTAGGAGTATTTCCCCTCCAGTCCCCAGAACCCCAGTGGTGGGTATTTGGCGGCGCAGTTTTAAGCACCATTTTAGTGGATAGCCTATTTTTAGTAGCCGCCTGCTTTGCTTAAATAGGCAAGTCAAGCCTAGTATCCACTGGCTCGGAGATATTGAAGAATACCTTGAGCGATCGCCTGAGCCATGCGAGTTCTTTGTGCTGGGTCAGCCAACAAACGAGCATCATTAGCATTAGTGAGAAACCCCACCTCCACCAAAGCCGAAGGCATAGTCGTATTTCTGAGGACATAAAACCGAGCCTGCTTCACACCCCGATTGTGCAGTGAGAAATTAGCCAGGATGCTGTTTTGAATGTACTGAGCCAAGCTATAGCCAGTTTGATGGTAGAAAGTTTCCACACCCGTAGCACCAGCGCGATAAGCCGCATTGGCATGGATACTCACAAAAGCCACAGCCCCAACACGGTTAGCTAATGACACTCGCGGTTCCAGGTCAATAGTGCGATCGTCAGTGCGGGTCATCACCACATTAACCCCATTCTGCTCCAAAATCTGCTGAACTTGCAGGGAAATAGAAATAACAACATCCTTTTCTCGAATACCACCAACTCCCACCGCTCCTGGGTCACTGCCGCCATGTCCAGGGTCAATAACCACAGATACCCTAGCATTAGGATTTCTACCCACAGGAGGCTGAGGAGATGGACGATTAGGCGGCGGAAAAGGTAGTGGGAGGGACGAAGGTGGTCGATTTTGAGCCGGAGGCGGAAAAGGATTCGGATTATTTATAGGTGGTTGTGTTACCGGGGCTGGAGTTCTGGGGGGAGGAGCGCCAGACGCTAAATGCACACCCATAGGAATAGCCAATTCTTGAGGACTATTTTGGCTAACCTGTCCTACCTGCACCCTGGTAGCTGGTTGAAATAACACCGTAAAAGTATCTGGGTCTTCCTGACGCAACCGAGACCAAATAATCGGTCCTCCCACTTCTCTTTGGGGAAGTCGCACCCCGTCAGCTAATCTAGCCGAGAAAAACGTAATACCATAAGCTCCCGTTTCTGCATCCCAACCGTGAGTATAGTTGAGAGGACCATTACCCCTCACCGCGAAATAGGATTGATTTTGAAGGGTAATCGACTCAATGGTAACTATACTCGAACTTGCCTGCACAGCCGGGGGAACTCCGCCTTGGGGCCAAATTGATACCCCTCCCGCTACTGCTCTGGCTTCCCAATTTTGATTAGTATTAGGGGTACTGAATGTCACCCGCACCACTGGGGGGGTTGTGGAAAGTTGGGTAACTTGACTTATGGCCACGCCTTCCCGGTTGACTGCTCTCCCCCTTGTGGTCGCACCCCTCAAACTCGCGCCGAAAATATCTAAGGTCATCCAAGTGCCGTCTTGAGAGCGTTTCAACTCAATCTGTGGCATTTGACCTGTGGTCTTTAAGACAATGCCGTTATCGCGCATTTCGATTTGTTCAACAAATGTTTGCGGCTGGTTAGGAATTGAACGGTTAGGGTTGGCTTGAGCGGTCTGTTGAAATTGTTGTTGGACTGGCTGCTGAAATTGCTGTTGGACTGGTTCAGTAGCGCTAACCACAGTAGCTTGAGCCGGAAGTGCAGCCGGGGGTGATGATGAGCCAATAGCTTGGGGTTGTGGTAGTTGTACCATCCACTCACTGGCAGAAATCCCTCGAAACTGCACCATTTGCGGGTTTAGGGTATAACCTTCTACCAGTTCTACAATAATTCTGGCATTTTGATTATCGGCTTGTTCCCAACGAATTTCACGAATATTTCCCCCTGGTGATGAACGCTGACCGGACACAGAACCTAAACTTGTCCCTGGTAGTTCAATTACCAGACGGGTCGGGTTCGAGAGCAATTTCGCGGTAGGCTGTACTCCTTCATCTGTAGTAAATGACAGACGATTTTGGGAACTTTCAAATTCCCAAGACCGAACTTCGGCAGCTTCGGCACCTGATGCCATCAGCAAGACACTTACTAAACTGGGGAGTAACCAGCGTTGGAGTAGATTGGATCCAATTCTTAACACGGTAAACAAGTGGAGGAGGTAGTTGAGCTTTTATGGAACACCTGACATTCTAGCTAATCGGGTTACGCTTAACCTGAAAATAGCCCAATGTCTGGTAGCAGGCTAGAGCATGATAACATACAAAGGTTTTGGGTCAACCATAGTGACGGTATCATTGTCGATGTTTAAATATTGCCATAACCATTATTATTTAACGACAGTGGCGATCGCTATTCAGAAAGGTTTGACCCTCATTCCCCCATTATTCTCTGAAATCCCCTAATACTATGAATCTAAATGTTGGTGATCTCGCTCCAGATTTTACTCTCTCCGACCAGGACGGAAATTTGATTACCCTCAGTCAATTTCGCGGTCAAACTGTGGTTATCTATTTTTACCCCCGTGATCACACTCCTGGCTGTACTAAGGAAGCCTGCGGTTTTCGCGATGTCTATGCAGATTATCAAAGTAACAATATCATTGTTCTCGGAATTAGCACCGATGACCCTAAATCTCATACCAAGTTTATCAACAAATACCATCTGCCTTTTCCTCTGCTCTGTGACCCGGATGGTAAAGTTGCCACCCTCTATGATAGTTATGGCTTAAAAAAATTCATGGGTCGAGAGTTTATGGGTATTTATCGCCAAACTTTCATCATTAACCCAGATGGCTATATTCACAAAATTTATCCCAAGGTTAAGCCAGAAGGTCATGCTATCACTATTCTTCAAGATTTATCTGGGGAAGGTTAGAAAATATGTTAGAATTGGTGAAGGGCTGGATGCGTTTTGTTTATACGGTTTTGGGCATTATTTTTCGCCATCCTGTTACCGGAGTTAGCATCGTTCCTCTATTGCCAGATGGCAAAATTATCTTGGTTCGCCGCCAGGATAATGGCAAATGGGCTTTACCTGGAGGTATGATAGATTGGGGTGAAGATATCCTCACCACTGTTAAGCGAGAACTGGCTGAGGAAACAGGTTTAGAACTGGTTAAACTTGGGCGTTTGGTAGGAGTTTATTCGGGCGCTCATCGTGACCCTAGACTCCATTCTATTTGTATTCTTGTGTCGGCAGAAGTTACCGGAAATATGCACATTCAAGACACCTTAGAAATTGCGGAAGTTCGTGGCTTTGACTTGACACAAATACCAATGGATAACCTTAGTCATGATTATCAACAACAAATCCAAGACTACTTGCAAGGTCGCACAGCGATCGCTTAATTTTACGACCATGAACACTGTTAATTACACGGCTATATCTTATTAATAATCGGTGGAGATTTTACCAATATATAATCCTCATTAACCCCCCCTAACAGCCTCAAATTTGGGGGATTTAAGCCTCTGGGATACCTGCCAATTATGCCAATTATATGCCAGGTAAAAGCTATCAACCGTATTTTTTTAGGTCTAATGCTGATAATATATACTATAATGACATCATCTCGCTTCTGGCTATTCCCATCTATGATCTGCGATCCCGGGATATGACTAACCATCGCGAGAATAGTCAACTCATCATACTGCATCTCATTATATGGCTATGTTTGAACGTTCTTTTCCCTATGCTGAGTCCCAGGAAACACCGTTATTGTCCCAACCATTGCGCCATTCCCGCGTGAGACTTTCCCAGGGACAAGTATTCTGGCGTGAAGTTGGCGCGGGTCCTGATGTAGTTTATCTACATGGGTCATGGCAAGATAGTAGTCAGTGGCTGCCGATTATAGAAGAACTATCCTCAGACTATCATTGTTATACTCCCGATCGCCTTGGTTGTGGTGAGTCGGAATCCCCCAATATCCACTATTCTATCACGATGGCGGTGGAAAACTTAGCGGAATATATTGAGTGGCTGAAATTAGATCAGGTTCACTTAGTCGGACATTCTCTGGGGGGATGGATAGCAGCCAGTTACGCAATTCGCTATCAGCATAAAGTCAAAGGTCTAGTCTTAATTTCCCCAGAGGGGGTAGCAGTGAATGGAATCGAAAAACAATGGTGGTGGATGCGGTGGTTATGTGGAAATCCTCCCCTTTTAGCAACTTGGCTAAAACTGGTACATCCATTTACCCGTTTATTGGGGAAAGGGGATGCGATCGCCGATTGGTTAAAAGCGCGAGAAGTGATGATGCGATCGCCTATTTCCTGCCAGTTTTTGTTTAATCGCCGTCTGGCTGAAATCCGAGGGGAATTACTTAATGAGCAGCTAAACTCATTAACCATACCCGTATTAATTTTACAAGGAAATCGTGATCAACCGATGACTCAAGCCATGGCGGAAACCTTGAACTCCATCCTACCTAATTCTAGCCTAAATTCTATGGTTGATGGCGGCGAAAACCTCCCCCAAGAGTTTCCCGCCGTAGTCAGTGAATATATCCGTCAGTTTCTACAAACTCACCCGATTTAAACTGGGAAGATTTCTATCTCTGACCATAGCTGACATTCCCCAAAAAATAGCTTCAGGGGTATCTACAATCAAAGCAGCTATTTTTGGGTATTGACTGTTAAGGTAGGTCATGAGAGGAATGCGATCGCCTCCTGTAATGCTAATTTTACTGTGGGGGAACTCCTGACACCAAGCAGTTATAAACTCCCGCAGACCAGCTATCATGCTGTGGATAATACCACTGGCGATCGCTTCTGATGTATTCACACCCCACCTTTGAGGTAAACTCTCAGGAAAAGCCACTTGTGGGAGGGTGGCTGTACGATTAGATAAGGAAGAAAACTGTAATCCTAAACCGGGTAATATTGCGCCGCCTATTAATTGGCGGTTTTGATTTACTCCGGTTAAAGTTAATGCCGTCCCTGCATCAATAACTAATATGGGAAAACCCAACTGATTCCCCGCACCTAAAACAGCTAAACCCCTATCTATTCCGAAAGTTGGATATAATCCCCCTAATGGTAACAACTCTAGGGTGATAATTTCAGCTTGGGGGTAGTTTTGCCATAATTGCATTTGTTCAGGCACTACAGAGGCTATAAATAGGGGTACAGGGGATATTTGATGAAGCCAAGACCATCCCATTTCTAAGGGAGATTGATTAAGGTGTTGAGTGTCCCAGGTTTCCACTAAAGTATCAGCCTGAAATTTCCCCCAGTGTAGTCGGGAATTACCAATCATTAATCCTAGCCAGTTTGGGGGATGCGATCGCAATTTCATCATGGGATTACATAGATAATATAGGATGAGATGATTATAATTAATCAGGGGTCATTCAATGGCTGGCGGCTATCTGGGGGATGAAAAAGCTAAATTATCATTAAGAATTTCGTGAATGGTGGCTAGGGGGTAGTAAAATCCATTAGCAGTTAAGATTAACTCCCCCTAATTCCTAAGCTAATGAGTTACTGTCTGAACCCCCTGTGTTTAAATCCAGTAAATCCTCTGGGAAGCCAAGTCTGTTCAAGCTGTGGCTCATTATTGTTATTGAAACAACGTTATAGAGGCTTAAAAAGTCTGGGGGGTGGTGGTATGAGTCGGACATTTTTAGGGGTTGATGAAGACCGCCTGCAAACCCCCTGTATTATTAAACAATTTTCTCCACAACAGCAGAATGTCGCCCAAATTCAGAAAGCCACGGAACTATTTTATCAAGAAGGGAAGCGACTACAGGAGTTAGAAAATCATCCGCAAATCCCCCATTTATTTGCCTGTTTTGAAGCCAACAGCAGACTCTATTTAATACAGGAGTATATAGAAGGAGATAACCTCCTAGACGAACTAGAATTGGGGGAACCTTTAGAGGAGGGTAAATTGCGGGAACTGCTCTTAGATTTACTACCCGTAATCCAATTTATCCATGACCATCAAGTTATTCATAGAGATATCAAACCAGAAAACATTATTAGGAGACATTTAGACAGTAAATTAGTATTAGTAGATTTTGGAGTCGCCAAACACGAGATAGATATTTTACATCCCAGAACCGGAACCATGACCGGAACGATAGGATATGCTCCCTTAGAGCAAATTCGCGGCGGGAAAGCCTATGCAGCCAGTGATTTATATAGTTTAGGGGTAACTTGTATTCACCTATTAACAGGAGAAAATCCCCAGAGTTTATTTGACCCATATAAGGGAGAATTTATTTGGGAATCGCACCTAGAGAAAAGCGATCGCCATATTAGTCATCAACTGAAGCATATTATCAATAAAATGCTGGCGGATAAAGTACAAGATCGTTATCAATCAGCCGCCGCCGTGTTAGCGGATATACAGCCACCAGTGAGTCTAAAACTCCCGGCTTCCAGCCTACAGATTATGGTAGCAGTTCACATAGCAACTCATCAATCAATTTGGGGAATGCCGCCGCCTGTCCCCTGTGTGTTTCCGTCACTATTATCGACATCACGCGCCAATTTTAGCGGACAGATAAACCCAGAGATATCGGGGACAAATTGGGAATGTCAAACCATAATGAAAGGTCACAAAGCGCCAGTAAATGCGATCGCCATTAGTCCGAATCGATATATATTAATTAGTGGTAGCGCCGACCAAAGTATCCGACTATGGAACCTGAATACAGGTCAATTAATCCAGCGTTTTTGTGGTCATGTAGCCGCCATAAATGCGATCGCCATTAGTCCCAATGGTCGTCGTTTAGTCAGTGGTAGTTTTGACCGCACCCTACTAGGTTGGAACCTGAATACAGGGACCATGACCGATAGATTTTTCAGTCATTCAGGTTCCCCCTATAGTCACCGTTGCGGACCAATTCACGCCGTCGCCTACAGTCCTGACGGTCACATAATTGCCAGTTGTAGCGGTAATGCTACCATCAAATTATGGAATCAACGCAACGGGGAACTTCTCTATCGTCTGTGTGAACATTCCGGGGAAGTTTTTTGTGTCACCTTTGCATTTTCCCCAGCCAATAATTCCGGTAATCACGAAGGTTTATTTAATCATCCCCAGTCCAGTATATTCGCCAGTGGTGGTGCGGACGGACAAATCAAAATCTGGCAATTTGGGAAACTCCACAGCCTGCAAACTTTGACCGGACATTCAGGGGGAGTCCTGTCGTTAGCATTCAGTCCTAACCAGACAATTCTCGCCAGTAGTAGTGAAGATGGCACAATTAAACTCTGGGATTTTCAACAAGGAATTATACTAAGTACACAGACTGTAGACCCAGCCATAATATCTTCAATAGCAATTAGTCCTGACGGTAAATTTATGGCAGGTGGTAGCAATGATGGCAAAATTAGACTCTGGAAAATTGAGATGCAGGGACTATCACAGCAGCCACTCTCAGAGATTTCTGGATACAGTCCTATTACTTTTGGCATAGATAGTCATACCTTAATTTGTCGGGGAGAAAATCATCAACTGTTAGTTTGGCGCTGTCGGGAAGATTAACTCTGGGGGGGGTAGATCGAAACTCTAGCTGAGGGTAGATGTCATCACCTCAATAACTAGCTATAGTTAAAGTGTTATTCGCAATCAAATCATTTTTAATTATGGCAACTAGCACTGAAACTAGAAAAGCCTACAAAGGTAAGGTTAAAGCACAAATCGAGAAACTCAATGCTGAACTAGATGAAATGAAAGCTAAAGGCCAACAAGCCAAAGCAGATGCGACTATTCAGTATCACGAGAAAATTGAGGAACTACAAGCCAAGCGAGATGATGCCAACCAGAAGCTACAAGAGTTACAAGATGCTGGTGGAGAAGCCTGGGAAGAAATCAGAAGTGGCTTTGAAAAGGCTTGGAGTGATGTAGAAAGTGCCTTTCAAAAAGCCTCTGAGAAATTCAACAGCTAGAGATTAGTCATTTTAGTGATTAACTGAAGCCAGGGACAACACCATTAATCAGGTTAATCATATCCTGATCTAGTGTGTCCCTTTAGCTAATTAAAGTAGCTCAATGCGACAATGACCTTCGCCAACATGACCTAATTCAGTCACAGAAAATACGAGGGTATTATATTCTTCCTCAGTCAAAAGCTGTTGAAGTTCTTCGCTGGTAACATTAAGAGTATCTCCCTCAGCGATATTAGCAAAAGGCTGGAAACCAATAGCCTCATCATTGGGAGATTGGTCAATGGGACGGTCAGAACGACCAAAAAAGTGGTCAAAGTGAAAAGTTGTTTCTAATTTAGCTACCCCATTAGCTTCTAAAAACCCTTTACGTTCATCTCCGACATACTCACCGCAAAAATGAGCTACAGGTTTATTTAAAGCGATCGTAAAATTGATAGTGCGACCATCTCTTTCCGCTGTACCATCTAAAACCAGCGTAGACCCCGCAAATTCTCCCTCTGTAGCCGTCACCATTTCCCAGGAAAGAGCATTGTAATGTCCTGGAGGTGCTATGGCTGTGGTCACTGTGGGAGTGTCTTCTGTTCCACCAACTAAATCTACAGTGGTCGGTGAGTTGAGAAGCTCAACAAGCGTGATATAATCCGGCTGAGAGTCAGTATCTGGATCAAAAGGCGATTGTGCTTGGTAGGCTCTGATATTATTAAAAGTGGCATGAGCATGATTAAAATTAAGTTCCCAACCATCTTTACTAACGAACCCTTCTCGCATTCTATCTTCTGCATCTGCAATTAGGGTTAAGGTTCCCCCTTCCTGACCATTAGTTACAATTTCATTAGCAGTCTCAGTAGCAGTCTCAGTTTCTGGCGCGCACCCCACTAACGCCATAGGTGCTAACAAAATTAAGCCAGTAAGCCAGAGTAATTGTTTCATTGATATTTGATTCAGATTATCCATTGACAGCATATTGGGATTATCTTGGTTTCTCCCAATATTTGCAATCCCCCGGAGGGGGAATAATTTAGCCCATGTCACCATTTAATTACACTTGAGGGTTTTTAAAAACGGGTTCAGCCAGTATAAACCGCGCATTTTTTTGGGGGGGGTTGCCATCTGCGAACTGGATTTTTGAGTCTAATTAAACCGGATATTTGCCACTTTTTACCAGCAGGAAATATCCGATATAGCAGTTCCCGGAGTGATGAGGTACTTTTCAAAGCCCCTCTCCTTTTCTGGGAGAGGGGTTTGGGGTGAGGGCTGTATTTCATAGAGATGAGAAGCGCTAGATTAACTAAATTGACTGGCGCTGCCACTTTTTACCAGCAGGAAATATCCGATATAGCAGTTCCCGGAGTGATGAGGTACTTTTCAAAGCCCCTCTCCTTT